>JAGQIY010000212.1 GCA_020430865.1 Myxococcales bacterium | reverse complement strand
CGCCAAGCCCCGGCCGACCGGCACCGGCGTCGACCTCGGAATCTGATGCGTGGCCGAGCGGAGCTAGCTAGGCTCTGCACGTATGCTTGGCCGACGCATAGCCGCGCGCTGGCTGCTCGCTTCGCTGTTCATCGTCGGTCCCGTCGCCGGGCAGCCAGCGAGCGCAGCGGATCGCAGCGCCGCGAGACTGCTCGGCCAAGAGGGCGTCGCGCTGTACCAGAAAGGCGAGTACGACCAGGCACTGGATCGCCTGACGCGCGCGGAGGCGCTGGTCCCCGCGCCCTCGCTCTCGCTATGGGCAGCGAGGAGCCTGGTCGAGTTGGGACGCCTGATCGAAGCCAACGAGCGTTACCTCGCGGCAACTCGAATCAGGATCGAGCAACAGGGGCTGGACGAGGCGCGCCTCCAGGTGCAGCGTCAGGCACAAGCCGACGCCACGAAGGAGCGCGCGGCGCTCTTGCCGCGTATCCCGAAGCTCACGATCGAGCTGCGCGGAGCCAACGCGACGGCGAAGATCCTCGTCGACGGGCGCGAGCTCCCAGCGGCGCTGATCGGCGTGGCGCATCCGGTCGATCCGGGAACTCATCGCGTCATCCTCGGAGACCAAGCCCTGGAGCTCACGCTGCAGGAGGGGGAGTCCAAGGCGGTGACTCTGGTGGCCCCGCACGCGGCGGAACCCCCGGGCCCCGGGGCAGTCGCGTCGCCGCCCCGCTCTGCTGCGAAACCGCCGTCGGCCTTTTCGGTGGGAGCCGCACGCGCCGATGATGGGCGGCCCTCGTCAGTGCCCGCCTATCTCGCGCTGGGCGTCGGTGGCGCGGGCTTCGTGCTCGCGGGCGTCACCGGCTTCATTGCCTTGCAGAAAAAGAGCGACCTGGATGATGCTTGCCCCGACGAGCAGTGTCCTCCTGAGCTGCACGGTGAGGTCGACAGCTACGAGCGCATGAAGACGCTCTCCACCATCGGCTTCGCCGTCGGGGTGATCGGCGCCGCGAGCGGCGTCGTGCTGCTGCTCAGCCAGTCCGATGACTCCGCGGTGCACGCGCGCCTCGGGCTGGGCAGCGTCGCCGTGGGAGGGCGGTTCTGATGCGCAAGGCTGGCTGGGGCGCGCTTCTGCTGAGCGGCTTGGTGTCGAGCGGTGGCTGCCTGCTTCCCGACTTCGAGAAGGTGGACGGCAGCGCGGGTGCCGGCGGCAGCGCGGGTGCAGGCGGCAGCGCGGGTGCAGGCGGTAGCGCGGGTGCAGGCGGTAGCGCGGGTGCAGGCGGTAGCGCGGGACAGGCAGGCGCCGCGGGGAGCGGCGGATCCGCGGGGAGTTCAGGGAGCGGCGGGACCGCCGGCAGCGCTGGTAATCCTGGTGACTGCCCTGCCGGCACCACCACGGACACACCGACCAGCTGTGCGGGTGGACCACTGCCTGGCTGCGGGAACGACGGTGCGGATGACTGCTGTTCGACGACGTGCGTACCAGGGGGAACATTCAGGCGTAGCTATGCACCGCAGTCGACCGAAGGCTGGACCGACCCGAGCTACGTCGCAACGGTCAGCCCGGTGTACGTGGACGTCTACGAGGTCACTCACGAGCGCTTCAAGGCGTTCCTGGATAGCGGTTCGGCCATCGCGGCGAACGCGCCGACAGTGGGTAGTGGCGCGTTCGGCGACTTCCCCGGCTGGCAAGCGGGCTGGCAGCTACCCAACGACACCAGTGAGTACCTGACTCAGTTCCAGGCTGGGGATGGCTATTGCACGGGGGCCAGCGTCTGGGGAGGCGACCAGGACCTCCCGGTGAACTGCGTGAGCTGGTATCAAGCGCTGGCGTTTTGCTTGTGGGATGGTGGTCGTCTGCCCACCGAGGCCGAGTGGAACTTCACCTTCGCCGGAGGAGACCAGCAGAGACGATTTCCGTGGGGAGATGGTCCTGCGGGCTCGAACTACGTCAAGCTGTGCGACGATTTCAACGCGGGGGGCGCTGCCTGCGAGCTCCCCAACGCCTTTGCTCAACCTGGCTCCTTCGACGATGGGGCACGAGGGAGGTGGGGCCACGCCGATCTGGCGTCGAGCATGGTGGAGTGGGTGCTGGATTCTGGCGCCCTGGGGGGAGGGGGCGAGGGCATGATCCTGCCGCTCAGTGACTACCCCTTGCCCTGCGACGACTGCGTGCGCTGGAACGCCGCGGAGGACGGCCGGGTGATCCGCGGTGACGGCGCCGTCGGAACCAGCGCGACGCTGGAGGTCGGAACCCGGGGCTCGATGAACGCGGGCAACGTCTTCAGCACCGGCACCGGCTTCCGCTGTGCGCGAGCAGCGAAGCTCCCGAACTAGGTAGCAGCCTGCTAGCGAGGCGAATCTGTGACTCGCTGAACAAGTCAACACAGCGCTGTCTCGTCTCAAGAGGCGCACCGAGTCTTGCGGCGAACTACGGAGACAGGAAACTAGAGCGGCCGCAGGTTCGAGAAGCGCACGTCAAGCTGCCCCAGCTCTGGTTCTCGTACGGAAACGTCTCCCTGTTTTCCGAACAGCGCACACCCGGCTTCGAGGATACCGACGTGGAACGGCGCGTGGTACCAGACGTCGCGCATGCTCACCGTGACTCGCTCGTCGCCGGCTTCGAGTACCTTCACGTCACCCTGGGCTTGGGTCAGGCGATAAGCCTTGGGCATCGCGCGCACCGCCGTCAGCAGCTGGCCAGCTGCGAGGGTCATGAAGGTCTTGCCAGGTAGAGAGCTACGGAAGGCCTCGATGGCGATCTTGCCCGTCCGCCACAGCCCGCGGCACAGCGGACTCCGGGGGTGCAGGTTCTCGGCGGCGCGCAGGCACAAGTGATTGTATTCCCGTACGGAATAGAGCTTGAAGGGCACGTACGAGGCTCGCTCGCCGAGCGCCTTCTGGATGCTGTTGAAGTGGAGCCCGCGGATCTCATGCTGTCTCGGCGTGCGCTCCAGGATCGGCTTGGGATCGTACGGAGCATCGGGATCGAAGGGTTGGAAGTCCACGGACCCCAAACGATATCAGCATGAGCCGCTGGCGCGAACTGCGAGGTCGACCGTGGCGAAACGCGACCTTGCAGCTGTCCAGGTACGCGCGCGGACGTCACGGCTCTTGCGGGCGCTGCTACAGCGGGCGGACGTCGTCGAAGCGGACGTCGAGGCTCCCCAGGTTCAATTGCCGTATGGATATGGTTCCGCGCTTGCCGAAGAAGGCGCACGCCGCCTCCAGTAGGCCAATGTGAAAGGGGAGGGGATGCCATACGTCTCGGAGTCCGATGGCGAGGCGGTGCTCACCGACCTCGAGCACCTCGACGGAGCCACAGTCCTGGGTGAGCCGATAGGCCTTTGGCATGGCCCGCACGGCGGTCTGGAGTTGGCCGGCGGCGAGGGTCATGAAGGTCTTCCCAGGCAGCGACTCGCTGAAGCCCTTCACCGCGAATCCGCCGACGTTCCACAGCGCTTCTCCCAGGCCAAGTCTGGGATACAGGGTCTTCGCCGCGCGTAGACACAGCGCGTTGTACTCCCGCATCGAGTACAGCCTGAAGCCGACGCGCTCCGGCTTCTCCTTCAACGCCCGGTGAAGCGCGTTGAACTGCAGGCCCCGGATGTTGTGGTGCGCAGGCGTCCCTTCGAGAACCGGTCCCGGATCACACGGCGCCTTGATATCGAAGGGCACGAAGTCGGGCACGATCGCGAAGCCTAGCGCTCCCACTCGGCCGTGCTCAAGTCCCGTCGCGCCCAGCCGTTCACGGGAGTAGGGCGGCTTCCTGCGCCCGATGGAGTGGAGTGTTGGGCGTCAGCGGTCTTCCAGTCACGGGTCGAGATGAGGAACATGGGTCCTCACCCCCGTCCGCGCCCGCCGAACCAACCCAGGAATTGGAGGCTCGCACCCGCTGCCTCGAGATCTTTGGGGCGGCAGTACAGGCGGCGCTGGCGATCGACGCCAGGCGCCTGGAGGGTGACCCGGCTCCGCCTTGCGAGCCGTTCCTGGCGGGAGCTCGCGAGGCGTTGTGTCTCGGACGCGAAGCGCTGGGTGTCGTGCTCGAGCGGGTGGAGGGCATGGACTCGGCGTTCGCCGAGCGCGTCGGTGACGCGGCCTTCATGGGGCGTTTCGCTCTGAAGCAGCTGGACGGCGAGCTCGAGCAGGTCCCTTCGAGCGAGCGCTGGGAGGTGGCTCGACGGGTGGACAAGACGCGGCGCGGTTTACTGCGCAGCCTGCGCAACGCGGAGGTGTTGATGTGTCGCCTCTTCGACCTGCCACCACTCTCGACCTACCACTACGACGAGGTCGCGGTCGCGCTCGAGACGCGCGCCGCGTATCACAGCTTGCAGCGAGGCGCAGCGCGCACTCACGGGCCGGACCTGTGGGAGAACCTGCGCGTCGCTTCGAACAGCCTGGCCAAGCTCGCGGGGCGCGACGCCTACCAGGCGCTGCGCATCTATGATCGTCGCACGCTGCACGAGTTGCGCAGACGGATGCGCGAGCTCATCACTGCACATAGCCGTGGGGAAAAAGACGCTCAGGGAGCTTCCTGGGTGCTCGGTGAGTACCACAACTTCGTCGAGATCGCGCAGGAGGTGAACAAGCGCCCGGAGCTCATCGAGCACGATCGGGTGGTGCTGACTCGACTCCAGCGGGACTGG
>JAGQIY010000211.1 GCA_020430865.1 Myxococcales bacterium | reverse complement strand
CTCGTGCTCCACCCACGCCGACGCGGCTGCCACGACGCCGTCTGGTTGCTTCGCCCAGGCGGGGTGGCCCAGGAACTCACCCTGCTCCGCGGCCCCGAGCACGCGCCGCGTTACCCGCGCGCCGCTGAACGGGCTCCGGGCGCGACCTATCGCCTGGGGCGAGACCATGTCGTCGCGCTCGAACGCCAGGGAGAGCACTGGCCCTCTGAAGCGCGCGGTCATTTCCTCGGGGTGACGCACTCGCCCCACGCCGAACTTGCCGCTGCGCGCCCACTGGCTCCACTGAGTCATCAGCGTGCGCGCCTCGTCGCCGCCGAAGCCGAAGCGCTTGCCTGGGTAGTGGCCACGTAGCCGGGTGAGCGGCGGCACGATCGTGGTGAGCAGCAGGACCCGCGCGGCGGTGCGCAGCGGGTAGTCGCGGAAATGCGGGAAGGCGCAGGCCAGGTGCAGCACGGCGCTCACCCGATCTGGATGACGACCGCAGGCGATGGTCGCCAGGTGGCCTCCGAGGCTGTGCCCCGCGAGAACCAAGGGCACGCCAGGGCGCTGCGCCTCGAGCCAGTCGAGGAGCACCGGTACGTCGTACTCGAGGATGTCATCCAGGCCGAAGTCGTCGCCGCGCTCGGGCGAAAGGGGACTCCGCCCGTGACCCCGCTGCTCCATCACGCAGGTCGCGATGCCTGCCTGCGCCAGCTGTGCACCGAGCTTGTCGTACAGGCTCGCGCGGATCCCCAGCGCGGGTAGCAACAGCAAGCTGGCGCGACACGTCTGCTCTTCGTCCGCGCCCACGGCTGACGCAGGCGCGCCCTCACCCCCTGCATCCTCCGGGAACCAGCTGATGGGGATCTGCACGCCATCGGTGGCGGTCAACTCCAGCTCGGACTTCATGGGCGAGTACTGGACTAGCATGGCGGCGCCGAGGGGTGCCATTACCTCCGAGGTAGCCGTGGTGCTTCGGGGCGCGCGCGAGTCACTGAGTGCAACCCGCACGCGCGCGCTGCTCGGTCCTCCCGCGGGCAGCCGTCGATTCCAAGATACCCACGGATTGAAACGCACCATGCGTGGCCGCGCGGCGCGGGGGCGGCTACCCTCGCTGAATGCGTCTCTCCCGCTGCGCCTGGGTTGCTGCTCTGTTGTTGCTTGGTTGTGGCGGCGGCGACGAGCCAGGTGGCTCCTCCTCCGGTGGAAGCGGCGCGAGCGGCGGCTCGGGCGCCAGCGGCGGCTCTGGCAGCGGTGGTTCCAGCAGCGGCCGCTCCGGCAGCGGCGGCTCGAGCAGCGCCGGAAGCGCTGGTTCAGAAAACGCGGGCGGCTCGAGCAACGGCGGCAACGCTGGCACAGCGGGCAGCGCCGCAGGAGGCAGCGCGGCAGGAGGCAGCGCCGCAGGAGGCAGCGCAGGGACCGGAGGCAGCTCAACGCTGCCGGTGCTGGCCAGCGCCGGCTGCGGCAAGACCGGCGCGCCCAGGGGCAAGCTCCCGGGGCAGACGAGCAGCGTCAACGGTGTTCCGCGCGGTTACGACCTGTTCGTGCCCAGTGCCTACGACCCGAACCAGCCGGTGCGCCTGGTCTTCACCTATCATGGCGCTGGCGGCACCGCGAACACCAACCAGTTCAAGTTCGACGACTACAGCGAGCAGCGCGGCGGAGCATCCATCCAGGTCGCGCCCCAGGGCTGGACGAGCAGCGAGTGGAACCAGAACCACTTCGTGCCGTTCAACCTGGACGACAGCGTCCAGCTCTTCGATCAGGTCCTGGACGAGCTGGCGCAGGACTACTGCATCGACCTGAACCGCGTGTTCGCCATGGGCCACAGCAACGGAGCACAGATGGCCTTCCACCTCGGGTGTCTCCGCGGGGACAAGCTCCGCGCCATCATGCCCAACGCCGGCCGCTGCTTCTCCTACGGCGCGGGCGTGTGCGATCCGGATCACTCCGCCTCCAGTCAGCAGTGCCAGGGCGAGGTGATGGTGCTGAGCGTGATGGGCGAGGATGACACCACGCGGCTCGGCGATGAAGCGGCGACGGTCGAGGGCTTCAGGCAGCGCGCCGGCTGCAGCGACCAGACCGAGGCGCGGGACCCTGCGCCCTGTCAGCGCTTCCTCGGCTGCGACGCGAACGCCGAGGTCGCGACTTGCCGCATCCCCGGCATGGCCCACGCGATCTGGCGAGATGGCCGCGAAGGCGTGTACGACTACATGCTGTCGCTGTAGGTCAGCGAGCGAGCGGCTCGCGCGACCGCCACCGTTGCCGCACGGTCTCGTGCCAGCCGT
>JAGQIY010000210.1 GCA_020430865.1 Myxococcales bacterium | reverse complement strand
TCGCGGTAGGTCCGCGTGGTGACCACGTTGTAGAAGGCGCCGTTCTTGCCCTCGTTCTCCCAGATGGTCGCGGTGATGCGGCCGAGTCGAATCTTGTCGATGGGTTGTTTCGTCTGTGCCATGTTGTTTCTCCTTGTTTGAAGGGTTGCGTTTCGTTCTTCACCCAGGCTGAGGACGAACGTCAACCCTTCAGGAGAAACCGCCGAGCGAGCCGCCGTCGCGCAGGGCAGCCAGGAGCGCAGCAGCGAGGGTGAGTGACAGCTCTTCTGGCACGGACTCGCCCGGCAACCGGAGCAGGCGTCGCGGCATCGGCAGGCACGGGCGAATCGACCTCTCGGTCCGACACACTGCTATTCACCGCACGCCGCTGGGAGTGAGGGAGTGAGATGGCATGGCTAGGCTCCGACGTTGGTACGTTGGTCGCTACGATACGCACGAGCGACACTCCTCACGGGGTTCACGGGCCAGGTGGAGAATGTCCCCCCCTGTGCCATAGTGGTTGCCGCCTGTCCGCGGTCGCGGGGGACAGCGACGAAGCGTCGCGGCGACGTCCCGTTGGCACCGTCGGTAGCCCCATGCGGCCGCGCCGCGCGCAGCCCGCTGTCAGCTGCCGGTGCTCTCTCGCGTGTGCACTCTTTCTAGATAGTAGCTCCCACCCTGCTCCTTCCGGACGGCTAGCGGAATGCCCATCTCCTTTAGTCGCTTGTTGATCTGCCCGGCTTCGCTGTACGTCCACTCCAATTCGGGAGCCGGGAAATTCGGATCTTCCGTGTGATTCAGGAGCCCAAGAAGACCTTCACGCCTTCTCCCGCTGAACTTCCTTTGGATAGTCTCGCGAAAGCCCTCGGGTGGGCGGTTGGCAGGTGGATGAGGCTTCAGCACCGTGGATTCCAGCTCCATGGCGGGCCGCACATGCTCGGTCATCAGCATGCGGTCTCCGGAGCGGACGAAAGCCGTGACGATGGTATTGATCCCCTCCATGTCCAGCCGTCCTTCTTCACACAGGTCGTCGAGCAGCTGCTTCGTCCCTGGCCTGATCGTAACAGGCCGTTCCGCCTCCGCGTTTAAGGCGTGCTGGAGGTGCGCGAAGACCGCATCACTGCCCATAACTCGCAAGGAAGGCACCTCAAGCCACCCATCCGGCTCCTTCCTCAACCTCCGATAAAGATCCTCCCGGAGTGCGCCCGCCACGAGCTTATCGCTACGGACGACCCGGTTCTCAATGTCCGCGTTGGTCGTCAGCACCACGGCGCACCCAACTGGCAACGACAGCCCTCCTCCGCCAGCCGGCTGCACGGTCGCCCCGGTTCCTACGTTGCTGTCCAGCACGCTAAGCAGGAGCTGCTGGCACTCCGTGGGGAGGTTGCCAAACTCCACCAAGTGCGCAACGCTGCTCGCGCCGTAGTCGACGTCATCTCCACTACGAGCTAGCACTCCGCCCGCTGCACCTTGTTGCAGTTGATGCACGAATCGGTTCGCCCGCCTATACGCGGTCGCCCTCTCGAAGACACCAGCCGCGTCGGCCATGTTCTGAAAGTTGCGACATCCGAAGAGGTCGATCCTCGCCGCTTCTCCAGACTGCCTCCCCCCAAGGTGCCCGACATCGATCCTCGCGACGGGTCTTCGATCCTGGTTTGGGTCGCGGTCGTTCAGGAACTCGGCGAAAGCTGCCGCCCACCTATCCTTACCCGCTCTTGTTTCTCCTCGAAGCACGATGATGGGTAGCGGTCCGGTTCGACGCGGTTCCGCTTTCTGCCACAGGATTCGAGCAAGCCTCCTCTCCAATGGATGCACCACCCGCAACCCCAGGCGCTGGAAGGTATCCGCAAGGTCGTCGAGGCCATGAGTGTCTGCCTTGATCTTCGCCAAGTACCAGTCCGCGGCCAACGACTCGTCTTCTGCGTGCAGGTTCTTGTTCAGGATGCGCCTGATAGGCAATCCCTCGCGGAGAAGGCGGCTCTGGACTTTCGTCACGGCGCGCTGGTCAGCAAATCTCGAGACAATGGCCACATCAACATGCGGGTTTTGCGCCGATATTTCTCGGAGCGCGGCGAAGCCCCACTTGCAGACATCGGGATCCCGGATCTCAACAGGATCTTCCCCTCGGTGTTCAGGCAGACCAAGATCGAGAAGGCAGTAGGCGATGTCTCCAGCTGCTGCGTACTCCAGTGCTTCTGAATAGGACGCCGCCACGATTACCTTCGTGCACTGATCCCCGGCCTCTTCGAGCTCTTCCTTCCAGAGCTCGGGGAGGTCCTCGTCATCCTCGACGATGAGGATCTTCTCTTCGATCATGACGCACCTCTCGCTCCCATGGGAAGCCACAAGCGGACTACACATTCGTCGTCGCACACATCGTACGCGATCCGGCCGCGAAGAACCTGCACGATCCACCTTACTGTCCGGTGGCCAAGCCGGTAGTGCGAGGGGCCCTTGCGGGAAAGCCGCCACGTCGGCATCGGCTCCGCTACCGCATCGTTCAGGCGTCTGAATGTCTCCCGCGCCTCAGGGCGCGCAGTATTGCTGATGGTGATCTCGCACTGTGTTTCGACAGGCCGCGTTACGATCCGTAGCTTGGCGGTCGGGCACTCCGGGGCGGCGTCTGCGTGCACAGCATCGAGTTCCTCCACTGCGTTGTCGATTAACAACGTGAAGAGCAGTACGACGCCTTGGGGAACTGCGGCACACACACACCGCACGTTAAGGTCTTGATCCACTTGCAGTGGCGGCAGGTTCATGCTCTCGCGGTCAGCCTGTATGGCTGCGACAATCTCGTCGAGGCAACTAGTGCGGATGTCTATTTCCGCTATCCCACCCTCCTCGTCCATGTGCGAGACCTTCCAGAGAGCCAGAACTGAGCGTGCGTTCCTGAGCAGCGTCCTCAGCTTCTTGCGCAGTCGCGGCGCGTTTTGTGCGGCATTGTGGCCGGCCTCGAGACGCGTTAGATATGTCAGCGCGTCCGCCGCCGGACCCAGGACTGTGTGAGCAATAAAGCTCTGGAGGATCTCTTCGTCCGCTTCCACTTGGCCGGCCAGCAACTCCTCGCGTACACGCTCATGCCTCTTTCGCAGTGACTCGCTGATACCGGGCCCTCCCAAACGCTGCCACCGTCGCAAAACGTCCTCAATCAGGCTCCGCTCGGGAGGAGCGCCGGCACTCGCTTCTGACCAAAGGGCGCCGATATCGCACAATATACCGTTGGTGGGAGCACACAGGACTAGGCGGCCAACCAGCGTCCCGTCTTCTGCAGATTCGTCGTTGATGTATAGAGCGGAGCGGTTCCCGTAAAACAGATCCGAGAAGAGCGTTGTTTCACGTTCCGTACCGCGGACTCGCTGGTCCAAGTCCTCTTGGTAGTCCCAACCATTCGGCAACTCCCAATACCTCTGAACGTGGCCAATGTTGCGACGAGCTTCCGTTTCGGATTCATGCGCACTTTCGTAGCCAAGATCGAGCCAGGCGTCTGCGAGACTAGGCAGCGCGGAGTTGCTGACTGGTGAGGATCCAAACAACTTCTCAGCGGTTGGGTATAGGAAGAACGGCACGTCAGCTGCGCTGCCGTCTGGCCAAGTGCCGAAGCATGACCGCGCTAGCATCGTGGCAGGCGGCATCCAGGTCACAAGAAACAATTCCGCGCGGCTGCTCTGGATCGCGACGAAATAGTAGGGCCACACAACCGCTCCGTAGAGCTTCGCAAGACTAAGTTGGCGATCGCGCGGGTCCCTGGACGCTTCCACGCCCTCTGCGTGCATGATGCACACGTTTAAGTATTCCAAGATCTGATCCAACCGCTCTGCAGCAAGTTGCGCTCTTTGAGCCGGTTCACTCTCGGGCTCCAAAGGCCACGCATCAACGAGCCTAGTGATGGACAGCCCCCTGTTAGCGAGGGCGCGTGCGCGCTCTTGAATGAGCCGTTCTTTTATAGAGCGTGCGCAAGCGAGAATCCGGTCCGCGTGGTTCGGCTGTTGTGCCAGACCTTGCACTTGTCGGGAAATGAACCTGGTCTTGAGTTCCCCAAGAACGCATCCGAGAACTTCGCCGTACGGACCGGAACGACCATAAGCCTCTACTAGGCGGACACCTTCCTCAGATGACATCACTTCTGCCCGTTCTCGTACTTCGAGATCGGATCGTAGAACATGGAAAAGTAGTTATCGCTTCGGTCGTCGTGCAGCAGTGCCAGGCGTTCCACCACCGACTGGCACGCTGCGGACGAGTGGCCGACCTCGAACCCGCGCTGTCGCAGGCGGAACAGTTGGCCCTTCCACTCATCCTCCGTCACCAGGACAATCTCGTCGAGCAGGTCCAAGTCTAGGTTGGGGAAGCGGACACCCCATCCACCGGTGCCGATGAGGCGGTGCGGGTGCGGCCCGGGCTCGGTGGAAAATAGGTGCCGGAATCTTTCCTTGCCGTACTTCTGTATATAGAACCATGGTGCTTCGATCGGCTCAATGCCTACCACCCGCGCGCCGGGATTGAGACGTCGGACTGCCCTGGCGATTCCTGTGGCAGTGGTGCCATTACCGAGCGCGACTACGGCTGTGTCGATGATCCCTTCCACGGGCAGGGGCTGCAGTAGGCGGGTGACACAGCTCTCGATAGCGGCCGGGCTCGACTCACGTCGGGAATGGTTTACCACGCAAATCTGGCGCCCTTGATAGTCCGCATCCTTGTGCTCGATGAGGAAATCGCGCAAGGCTGTGACCACTCCCCGAACGTACCGGCCGCGGGGTGTCATGCGGAGCCCGGAGATGCCGTCATCCGGCAAGCAGCTCCGGACATCCTGGATGCGTGCTGCTGGCATGTCTTCTGGCATGAAAATAAGGACGGGATAGCCAAGCTCACGCGCCAAGTAGGCCACTGCTGTTCCTGCGTTGCCAGTGGTCGTCTCGACAAGGACATGCGTGCCCGGGGTTACTTGTGCGTCCCGCTCAAGGTCCTCGAGTAGCCGGAGAAACACCGGAACGTAGTGACTGTTTGTCGGAAGCTGCGTGGCATCCCACACCCAGCTTTTT
>JAGQIY010000209.1 GCA_020430865.1 Myxococcales bacterium | reverse complement strand
CTTCTTCTGTGTGCTCTTGGCCCTCGCGCTGCACCTGTTCGTGGCCTTGCCGCTGCTCATGCGCTTGGTCGGTGGCATCAACCCGCTGAAGCAGTACAAGGCGATGGCCCCGGCGCTCCTGATGGCCTTCTCCACGGCGTCCTCCTCGGCCACGTTGCCCCTCACCATGGACTGCGTTCAGGATCGCGCGAACGTTTCCTCGCGGGTCAGCAGCTTCACCTTGCCCTTGGGCGCCACGGTGAACATGGATGGCACCGCGCTGTATGAGTGCGTTGCGGCCATCTTCATCGCTCAGGCCTACGGCGTGCACCTGACGCTCACGCAGCAGTTCACGGTGGTGCTGATCGCCCTACTGACGTCCATCGGTGTGGCAGGGATCCCCGCGGCGAGCTTGGTCGCGATCACGCTGATTCTGACTTCCATCGGCTTGCCGGTGGAGGCCATCGGTCTCATCCTCGCGGTGGACCGAGTGCTCGATATGTGTCGAACTGCCGTCAACGTGTTCAGCGATTCCTGTGGCGCCGTGATCATCGCGAAGAGCGAGGGTGAGTCGGTGCTCAGCGAGCCCGCGGAGGCCTGAGCGTGGACGTCGAGGTCGCAGCGCCTCGTCCACGTTTTGCTTGGATGCGGCGATTCAGCGTGCCGCAGGAGCACTTCGTCGCGGGCAATCGCTTGCTGTTGCTACGCAACGGGCCGCAGGCGTTCCCAGAAATGCTGAGCGCCATCGAGGGCGCGAAGCGCCAGGTGTTGCTCGAGATGTACTGGTTCGACTCGGACCACATCGGGCGGCGCTTCACCGAGGCCTTGCTGAAGGCCGCGGCCCGCGGGGTCGAGGTGCGGGTGATCTACGACGCCATCGGATCCATCGACGCTGACGATGCGATGTTCGAGGAGCTCACGAGGGGCGGCGTCCGAGTGGTCGAGTTCAATCCCATCCTGCCGTGGCGCGAGCGCTTCCGCTGGGCAAGGGTGTCACGGCGGGACCACCGCAAGATCCTCGTGGTGGACGGCTGCGTCGGCTTCACCGGTGGCATCAATATCGCCGCTCAATGGTGGCCCGACGACGACTCCGTGGAGCCGTGGCGCGACGACATGGTGCGCGTCGAGGGGCCCGCGGTGGAAGACTTCGTGCACCTCTTCGAGAGCACCTGGCAGATGGAGCGCGGGGAGAGCCTCGCGCTATTCGAGCCTGAAGAGGTGGGTGACCAGCGCAGGCCGGAAGATCAGTCGGTGAGCGTGCTGGGCGAGAACTACTACCGGAACCGCCAGCAGATCGCGAACGCCTACCTCGCAAATATCCGCGCGGCAAAAAGCAAGATCTGGATCACGAACTCGTACTTCGTGCCCGACCGCCCCGTGGTGAAGAGCCTGATCACCGCGGCTCAGCGTGGAGTCGATGTCCGAGTTTTGCTCCCCGGGGAAATCGACATCAAGATCGTGCGCTACGCGAGCCAGGCGGTGTGGGGCAAGCTGATGCGCGCCGGGGTGCGCATCTTCGAGTGGAGCGGTAACGTGCTCCACGCGAAGACCGCGGTGATCGACGGCGAGTGGTGCACCATCGGCACCTTCAACCTCGATCATCTCTCGGTGTTCACGAACCTGGAAGTGAACCTGAGCGTGCGCGATGCGGAGTTCGGAGAAGCCCTGGAGCAGGGCTTTCTGTGGGATCTGAAGCGCAGCCGCGAGATCACCCGTCACGACTTCGCCTTTCGCCCCCTGGGCGAGCGCCTGCTAGAACTCTTCCTCTATCGCTTCCGAAAGCTGATGTGATGTCGAGCCTCGAGCGCTCTCAGCTGCCCCAGGTGCCCCCGCCCTCCGCGGCCGATCTCGCGCGGCTGCGGCACAAGTACGAGCGCCTCGGTGAGCTGCGAGCGGCCGTGGGTCAGCACAGCGCAGAGCAAGTGCGAACGCCGCTGCGGGAGCTGGCGAAGGAGTTCCCCGGTTCCTTGCGCGAGATCGACGTACTCAGTTCCGAGCGGATCCAGGAGCGGGTCACAGCCCTGGAGTCCGGCAGCGAGCCTCCGGAGTGGGCCGAGGTGATCCACGGCTATCACGTCCTGATGCGGGTCAGCCTGTGGCTGAAGACCCAGCTCTCGAGTCGAGAGGACGCTCCTCGCCTCGCCGAGGAAGTGGAGCACCGGTTTCAGGTGATCT
Organism: Myxococcales bacterium; assembly: GCA_020430865.1. The sequence continues at coordinate 2,870 of JAGQIY010000209.1, read as the reverse complement.
GCGCGCCGGAGTGGATCGGGCGCGTGGCAAAGCCGCCGCGGGGACGCCTGAACGATCTGGTGTTCGAGGCGCTGACGGCGCAGTTCGGGCGCTCCGCCGCCGACCTGCGCGCGTTGATATTTCCACGAGGCAACACGGAGCCTCTGCTTGGCGACGGAGCCGACTGATGTTCGAGCTGTCGACCCACGAGCGGATCAGTGAGATCGGCGAGGAGATCTGGGACGGTTTGTTGGGGGGAGGGCCGCCGTTCTTGCGCTACGCCTGGCTGGAGGCGCTGGAGCAGACGGGCTGTGTCAGGCCGGAGCGAGGCTGGCTGCCGATGCACATCCAGATCCGCGCTGCGAGCGACGGCGACGAGCCTGGAGAGACCTTGCTCGTCGCGCCCGCCTACGTGAAGGGCAACAGTGAAGGGGAGTTCGTCTTCGATCACGCCTGGGCGCGCTTCGTGGAGGAGCGAGCCGGCATCGATTATTACCCGAAGCTGATCGTCGCCGTGCCCTTCACCCCGGCGAGCGGCCCGCGCCTCTTGATGAGGCCCGGCGCCGACCAGGAGCAGCTGACGGCGGCCTTCGTGCAAGGCCTCCACGCCATCTGCAAGAAGGTGGGGCTGAGCGGCGCCCACATCCTGTTTCCCGACTCGGGCCAGTGCCTGACGCTGCGCGACGAGCGCTTCGGTCTGATCGAGCGCCACGGCCTGCAGTATCACTGGTCGAACCACGGCTATCAGACCTTCGATGACTTCCTCGGTCGCTTCAACTCCAAGCGCCGTCACCAGATCCGCCGCGAGCGGCGCGCTCTCGAGGAGCAGGGCCTCGAGCTACAGGTCTGCGCCGGGGACGAACTCGACAGCGCTCACGTCGACGAGATCTACGAGCTCTACCTGACCACGGTGAACAAGTTCTTCTGGGGGCGCCAGTACCTCAATCGCGGCTTCTTTCATCAGGTCTTCGACAAGCTCGGCAACGGCTTACAGGTCGTGCGTGCGGTGCCGCGCGGCACCGGGCACGGTCAAGGCAAGGCACTCGCCGGGGCGCTGAACATCGTCTCCAAGGACACGCTCTACGGCCGCTACTGGGGCGCCTTCGAGGAGCGCGAGTACCTGCATTTCAACGTCTGCTACTACCGCGGCGCGGAGTTCTGCATCGAGCAGGGCCTCCAGCGTTTCGAGCCTGGAGCCGGCGGCGAACACAAGGTGGCGCGCGGCTTCGCACCCACCGTCACGCCCAGCTTCCACTACCTGAGCCACGCCGGCGTCCGAGGAGCCATCGCCGCCTACACGGAGCACGAACGCGAGGCGATCGCGGAGCACATTCGCTGCGAGAAGCCCGTGTTGAGGATTTGAGTGGACGCCGACGCCGTGGCCGACTGATTGACGCGCAACTCTTTGCCGTTGGGCTATGGCTCACGAAGTGAGCGCGGCCGTTGGTCACCCCGCGGGGTGATGACGAGAGTCGCAACGGTTCTGAAACGGCCGCTACGGAACCTTTCAAGGTTGAAACAGGGAGCCGCAGCGGCGCAAGCCGAGTGCCTCGTGGTGCTGCGGAACCGGCCGGGAAGCGTGTCCTCGAGGTGACATTTCGGCCCGCGGACGAGCGGGTGCGGTCAGCGTTTCGCTGTGAGTTCCATGGGTTCCGTCGAGACCACACGGTCTCCACGAGTAGATGTTACCGTGCGGCATCGGGCCCCGTCGATTTGGATGGAATCGCGGGGTGCCGATCTGCTACACGTCGACCCCTCTTCAGGAACTTCCCTCCGGCTGGCGTCTTTCTTCTGACGCCCGGGCTGATGCTGGTGGCCGGGGCGTGTGGGAGCAACGATCCGAGCCCGACCCCCGACCCGATCTGCGAGCCGGGCAAGGCGGCCGAGTGTCGTTGCCCGAATGGGCAGCTTTCGTCCCAGCAGTGCGCTCCCAACGGCCTCGAGTGGCTGGACTGCCAATGCTTGGGCGGAGCGGGGAGCGGCGGATCCGCGGGGTCGGTGGGCGGTTCCTCGGGCTCTTCTCAGGGCGGAAGCGGCAACGCGGGCGCCACTGGTGGCTCGAGCGGTAGCGGTGGAGATGGTGGGGCGAGTGGGAGTGGAGGCATTGGTGGGGCTGCAGGCTCCGCGGGCAACGGCGGCGTCGGCGGTTCGTCCGGTGGGGCTGGCGGAAGCTCGGGGATGTCGACCGGAGGCAGTGCGGGTTCGGCGGGCACGGGAGGTGGCGCGGGCACCTCGGGAACCGGGGGTGCTGGGCCGCTTTGCCCAGGCACTCACGGATCTCCGATGACGAAGATCTCCTCGACCTTGTGTGTGGACAACACCGAGGTCACCGAGGGTCATTACCGTGAATTCCTCGCGGCAATGGGCGGAGTCTACACGGGGCAACCCGCGATCTGCAGCTGGAACACGGATTACGGGCAGCCCCTGGACAACTACGAACTCCACCTGCCGCGCACCTATGTCGACTACTGCGACGCGGCGGCATACTGCAAGTGGGCAGGAAAACGGATGTGCAAGCCTATCGGCAGCGAGTGGTTGAAAGGCTATGTTGACCCCACTCGAAACGATGAGCTTCAGCAAGTCTGCTTGACTGCATTCAACCGGAACACCTACCCCGAATGCGCCTCAACCACGCTGCATAGCGTGGGCAGCCTGCCTCTCTGCATCGGTTCGAGCCCAAACCAAGCCATTGTCGACATCCAGGGCAACGTTCGGGAGTGGGGCGGCTGTTGGGACCCCGCCACCCAGAGCAACCCGGTGCACTGCGACGCCATGGGCGCGTTCCTTCAATCGGATGGACTTGATTCGTGCGAAACTGCGCACTGGCGCCTGACGATCAAGACCAAGGACGATCGCACCGGCTTCCGCTGCTGCGCGGACCCGCTTTGATT
>JAGQIY010000208.1 GCA_020430865.1 Myxococcales bacterium | reverse complement strand
CTCGTCAGTTGGTCCAGGGACGGCGAGATCCAGAGCGCAGCCATGCGGCGCCTGGGACTGAACGTCGTGCGCGGCTCGTCTTCTCGGGGGGGAGGGAAGGCGCTTCGACAGCTGGTGCGGCGACTCCCGGAGCAGGACGTGGCCTTGGCGGTGGACGGCCCGCGAGGGCCGCGCCAGCGGGTAAAGTCGGGCGCGGTCGTTGCGCGTCGCCTCGGAGACGCGCAATTGATTCCGCTCGGTATCGCCTATGGCCGCAGCCTCGAGTTTCGGCGCGCTTGGGATCGCTTTCAGCTTCCTCTGCCTTTCACTCGGGTGTGCGTCGTGATCGGGGAGCCAGCGAGGCCGTCGAGCGCCGAGCTGCTCACTCAGGATCTGCTCGGCGTCGAGGGACGGGCGGAGCTAGCCCTGGAGGCGTGGCGGGGGCGCGGGCGCCGCCTGAGCGACGCGCCTCACCCCCTGCTCATGCGCGACCCTTGACCCGGGCGGCCGCGGGTGTAACTCCACCGGTGGATGGCCACTCTCGTCTCAATCGACGGCCAGATCGTCTCGCCTGCCGAGGCAAAGGTCAGCGTCTTCGACCGCGGCTTCCTCTACGGGGACTCCGTCTTCGAGACGATTCGTACCTACGACGGCCAGCCCTATGCCTTGGACGAGCACCTCGAACGCCTGGCTGGTAGCGCACAGCGAGTGGCGATCGAGCTCCCAGTTTCCGTAGGGCAATTGCGGGAGCGTGTGCTGCGAGTGGTGCAGGAGAGCGGGAACCCGGAGAGCTACATTCGCTTGATGGTGACCCGGGGCTCCGGGGAGCTTGGCCTGGCGCCGGACCTGGCTGTTGAGCCGCTGGTGGTCATCCTGGTGACGCCGCTCACTCCGCCGCCGCCCGAGGCCTACCGCGAAGGCATCGCGGTGATCAGCCACCACACGCGGCGGGCGACCGATTCGACGCTCGCCGAAGGAGCCAAGGTCGGCAACTACCTGGCGTCGGTGCTGGCGATGAAGGAGGCCAAGTCCCGCGGCGCCGCCGAGGCGCTGATCCTGGACGCTGACGGGCGTGTCGTGGAGGGTGCGACCTCGAACCTGTTCCTGTTCACCAGCGGACCCCGGCCCGTGTTGGTCACGCCACCGGTGTCCGCGGGCATCCTTCCCGGAATCACGCGGGCCGGTGTGCTGGAGGTGGCTCGGGAGCTGGGGCTCCAGGTGGAGCTACGTGCACCTACGTTGGACGACCTTCACCGTGCGAGCGAGGTGTTCATCTCATCCAGCATCCGTGAGTTGCTACCGGTCGTTCGAATCGACGATCAGCAGGTCGGCGACGGCCGCCCAGGACCCCTAACTAGGCAAATTCACGAAGCTTTTCGGGCGTTCGTGCGCCGCCCTGGGGATCGCGCAGGCGACTAGACGCTCGACTGCCTCGACCGCACCCCGGATCGGGCAGGGCGCCCCGCACCGTTTGAATAGCCAAGCGCTTGGCAACGTCGAGAATGGCGGCACTAACATGGGCCTGGTCGACGGCTTTCCGGGGGGTGCTTTGACGGATCTCCTCGGGAAGACGGCTGACCTTCTCCCGTAGGATGATGAGCGCCCGACCCGGGCCACTACACGTTGTGCGCGCCTCCGGCGCGCGTGCCGCATCCGAAGGCGGCATTGCGAGGGACCACCGATGAACGCTTTCAAACTCCTCACGCTTAGTTGTCTCGCCCTTGGCATCTTGGTCAACACCACCGGCTGCGCCGAGTGCAGCGACAACGAAGAGACCGGCGGCGTCACCTGCAAGTCGTTGAAGTACGTCGAGGCCAGTCAGCCCAAGGTGACCCGGGTGAACTACCAGTCGGGCGCCTCCCTCGACGTGAAGACCGTCAACGGAAGCATCACCGTGGTCAACGGCAGTGAAGACGTGGTGGTCGTCGAGACCAAGCCACGTGTCGGTAAGGCTCACGACACGCCCCAGGAGGAGTTCACGACCGCGCTCGAACAGCTCAACGACGACACACAGGTCAGCGGCGACGCCAACGGCAACGCCGTGGTTCGTGCCCCCGGCGGTGGCGTCGACTCGGTGAGCGTCGTCGTGCGCCTGCCTCCGGGCTTCAATGGCACCATCAAGCTCAACCAGGGCAATGGCTCCACGGACGTCAAGGGTGTGCAGGGCGCGACCGCTCTCGACGTCTTCAGCGACAACGGCTCCTGCGATATCCGTGGGGCAACGAGCGTGGTCTCGACCAGCGTGAATTGCGACAATGGCAGCACTTCCGTCACTGGCGTGGCGAACGACGTCAACATCCTGGCTGGCAACGGCGACCTCTTCGTCGAGGTCGCTTCTCCCGGCGGAAGCGGCGGAACGATCACGGCGGACAACGGCGACATCGAGCTCGCGGTCCCGGCAGATGGCAGCTTCAGCGTTCAGGCTACCGCCACGAACGCGGTTGACATGGGCAACCCCAGCAGCTGCACGATCAACGAGGCCGCGGTCAATTCCAAGACGCTCACCTGCAATGACGGCGGCGCGAACTACGTGGTCAAGGCAGACGGCCCCGGTGGCGACGTGCTCGTGAGCTACTGAAACCTGAGTCAGGCTCAGACCCCGCGCGCGGCTGCCTCTG
>JAGQIY010000207.1 GCA_020430865.1 Myxococcales bacterium | reverse complement strand
TGTACGTTGATGATGCCGCCGCCGCCCCCGCCGGCGCAGTCGTCGCAGGTGCCGCTGTTCTGAGTGCCGCTACACTCGGCTTCGTCGTCGCCCACGTCGTAAGGCGTGCACTGATTGCTGGCGTTGGCGCACACGTTGCCCAGCGCGCCGCCGAGGTTCTTGCAGGTCTGGCCAGGGAAGGTGCAGTCCGCGTTGCTGGAGCAGGGGGTGCAGTTGCAGGGCCCACACAGGTTGTACGTCTTTCCACTGGCGGGCTCGGTGTACGCGGTGCACGTCTGTCCGCTGGCGCAGCCGGTGGTGGAGCCCGGCGTGGTGCAGGGCAGGCACTTCGGCTGGGAGTCGCCGCCGCGTCCACCGTGGGCGCTAACCCGCGCGGTGTCCGCGATGTTCACCTCGTCGCCGATGATCAGCACGACTCCGCCCGCGCCGGCGCCGGCAGAGTCGTTGCCGCTGGAGCAACCCCGCTTGCCGTCGGCGACCACGCGCCCAGCGATGTCGACGACGCCGTTCTGCGTGGTCGTCGCTCCGAACAGCACGATGCGCCCACCCCCGTCACCCGCGCGCGGGTTGCTGTCGAAGCCGTCGAGGCAGCCCTTGTCGCCGCCAGCGGCGCCGAAGTCGACGTCGAGGATGTGGTGGTAGTAGGCCTGGCCAGCCACGTCCGGCAGGCCGTTGCCTGCGCCGGTGGTCTGGTTGGTGGGGGTCGCCGCGAATCCGCGGCAGGTCGCGAAGCCGGGCTCCGTGGTGTTCACGCAGGCGGTGCCTGCGCCGTTGAGGTCGCCACAGTCTTCCTCGAACTCCTGAGGGAACTCACACGAGGTCGAGCTCCCGAAGACGAAGCAGTCCTTCGTGCCGCGACCACCGCGACCGAAGTGACCGCCGCCACCGCCCGAGTCGAGCACCGAGCAGCCGCCGCGACCTCCGGCCAGCGGAGCGCCCACGGGTCCTGGCCCGTCGTCACACAGCTTGCCCTGGTAGCCGGAGCCCTTGGCCGTGATCCGCGAGGTAATGTCCACGCGAATCGAGAAAGCGTTCGTCGGATCGCGCCCCGTCGCCTTGAGCACGAGGTTGCCGGTGTTCACCCGATCGGTGCCGTCGAAGTCGACCACCGTGAGCACGCCGCCGTTGCGGATGTCGATGTAGTCGAACTCGTGCACACCGCCGTACTGACAGCCCCGCCCGCCGTTGACGGGAGTGCCGCCGGGGCACGACGTCTGCGCGGGCGTGGTGCCATCGATGATCAGCGGCGCCGCTTGGGCGACCCACGCCAGGCAGAACGTCCACGCGAACGTCAGGCCGGCGCTCCAGAACCGTTGGACCCGCTTGGTCGCGGACCCCGAGCTTTTCAAAACCAAGGCAAACCTCCAGCCTCGTGAGAATATGGGGAGGACGCCACCACGTAAACGGCTGCCTGAGGTCGACGGCGATTACCAGGGCAGCAGCCCGGACGTCGAGATGTAGGAGGACGTGGGCGATTGGCGGGGCAGAGAGCAGCCCGGCGGCGAAGTGTGGCGAGCTGACTCGCCTGCGGAGCTGGGTCGCTGCGGCCCCTGGTGGCCCAGGGTTCGTTCCGAACCCGGAGACTGAGCGAGACAGACGGCGCAAGACCGGGGCTGGTCTTTCCTCGAGGCAGCGTGACCTTGCTGATTTGCCATGTGCAAAGCGGCTCATTGGCCGGTCCACCAGCTGGGCAGGCTTTGCAGTTATCCCAGGCCTCGAGGCTGCTATGCTGCCGACGTGGTCTCCGGTCTCGAGCCTCGCGCCAAGGGCACCATGATGCTCCCGATGCTGAAGACGATTAAGAGCCACCGCGGTCAGGTGGCGCCGCTGCTGGCGCCCCACCTCGTGAAATACCTGGACCTGCAGATCCTGCCGACCCAGTGGTACCCCGCGGACGATCAGCAGGAGCTGTTCCACACTCTGGTGCGCGCGCTCGGTCAGCCCGACTGCGAGCGACTCGGCATGGTGCTCGCGTCCGAGCAGTTGACGAGCTTCTATCGCGCCTTCTTGATCGCAGGCGACGGCGAGCGATCCCTGCGCGCCATGGCTCAGATGTGGCGCATGAACTACGACACCGGGGTGATGTCGGTGGTGACCACCCCGGGCATGGGACGCCTCGAGCTGGAGGGCTTTCCCTACGTCTCGGTCTCGAACTGCCAGATCCTCAGCGGTTACTTCCGTCGGACCTTGGAGCTCGCTGGCATGCGCCAGATCGACGTCAGTCACGGGCCGTGCACCGCACACGGCGACAAGACCTGTGTGTGGGAGGCCGAGTATACGATTCCCAAGAGCTCCCTGGCGCCGAGTCAGCCGCCGCCGGCTAGGAACGGGCGCTGAGCGCCGGCGCATCGAGCACGCCCTGGCTCGACTCGGGCACCACCTGCTCCAGCTGCCACGCCTGCAGCTGCAGGCGCCGCTGGGTATCGAGCAACTCGTCACGCAGTCGTGCGGCGAACAGCGCACCCGAGGCCACCAAGGCGATGTTGGTGATGAACAGGAACGTCGTGGTCGGGACCTCCGGGAGCCTCATCATCCAGGGACGGATCTGCATCGTGCCGTCGACGAAAGCGTACATCCGTGGGACCCAGCCGAGCCACCCGGCGACGGCGGGCAGCGCGACGGCCAGGCAACTGGCGAGCAGGATCCAGAGCCGCCCCTTCTGTTCCACTGCGGAAACGTACACGATGGCGTTGGCCATGGCGAGCGTCGGCACGATCACGAACGGGCCGAGCATGCTCGACGCCACCGCCACGGTGATGCTCGCCATCGCCAGATGCCAGTACGGGACCCGGCCGCTCCTGGGCGGGTGCCTGATCAAGAAGAGAGTCAGTACGGCGCAGGTCGCGATGCAAGCGCCCAGTCCCAAGAGCGCGAGGGGCTCAGCCAGGCCCATCCAGAACGGAAACGGAAGATACGCCGTGAAGCCCAGGTAGACGATCAGGGCCAGGCGCGCCGCGACGCGATGGGTCTCTTCCTGGGAGCGCTCGAAGCGCTCCTGGGCCGCGGGCGGGAACTCCTTCGGAGCCTGGGTCAGGAGCTGCACGAGGGTGCTCCGCGCTTGGGCGTTCTCAGGTTCCAGGCTGAGAGCGGCGCTGACCTCGCGCATGCCCGGGCCCCGCGCCTTCTCGTCTCCCGCGGCGACCTGCTCGAAGTGCGCCTGGGCCCGTTCTGCGTGCTGCGTGGCGAGCAGCTTTCGCCGTTCCAGATCGCGATCACCGTCCAGATACGCCTCGAGGGCGTCGGAGAGCGCGCGCGCCGAGTCGAGGCGCGCGTCGCGGTCCTTCATGGTCGCCATTCGGCAAATGGCGTCGAGCTCTGGGGGCACGTCTGCATCCACCTCGGCGGGGCTCGCCCACTCCAGACCGAGGGTGGAGGCGAGGATCTGCTCCAGGCGCTCACCGCGATGTAGGCGACGGAGGGTGAGCATCTCGTAGAGGATCGCGCCCAGGGCGTAGACGTCGGAGCGTGCGTCCAGCTCATCGTGGCGCCCGCGCGCTTGCTCCGGGGACATGTAGCCTGGCGTTCCGAGCAGCGCTCCGGCCTGGGTGGTCCCCGAGGGCCCGGACTGGATCGGGAGAGCGCCGTCTGCCTGATCGCTGACGCCCTGGATCTTCGCGAGTCCCCAGTCGAGGACGTACACCTCACCGAAGTCGCCCAGCATGATGTTGCCGGGCTTCAGGTCGCGGTGGAGCACGCCTCGGGTGTGGGCGAAGTCGACGGCCAGGCAGATACTGTTGAAGAGGCTCAGCAGCTTGCGGCGGCTGAACCTCTCGGCGACCTCCTCCTCGCCGGACCGTAGCTGGGTCAGCACCTCGTCGAGGGTCATGCCTCGCAGGCGCTTCATGGTGAAGTACGGGTTTCCGTCGGGATCGACTCCCAGATCGTAGACCGGGACGATCGCGGGGTGCTCCAGCTGGCCCTGGACGCGCGCTTCCCGGAGGAATCGCATGCGGGCATCGGAGTGCTGGTGCTGATCCCGGATCAGCTTCAGCGCCACCTCGCGTCCGATGGTCTGGTCGCGGAACAGCACGACCTCGCCCATGCCGCCGCTCCCCAGGGTGCGGCGCTTGGCGTAGCGGCGCTCGAAGCGATTGGCTGGCTTGGCGACGGTGGGTTGCGCGGCGTCGGTCGGGCTCTGCAAGGTGCCTGCGTGGCTCGCTCCCGGCCCGGTGCGCCCTGGCGAGGCCACCAGCGTCTCCGGGAGTTCACTATCGCCGGGCATCACCAGATCGCTCGCGTCGACGGCGACCAGGCCTTCGTTCCCGGAGTCCGAGGCGCCGTGAAAGCCCTGCTGCAGCAGCGTTGGGTCCAGCGCGGCCTGCAGGCTCTCGGCGCTGATCAGCGTGTCGTCGGGACGACTGATCAGGGTCTCTGCGGAGGTCTTGGCTGCGCTCGGTGCTCGTCGCGGGCTCTCCCGCCTCTTGGCGCTCATCGCTGGCGAGAGTAGCGAATGCGTCGCCTCGGCGACGCGAAAACCTTGGAGAGTGGAGCGAGGCGATACAGCGCGCTCTCACCCCCAAACCCGGACATCGATCGGAGGCTCCTGGCGCGCTCTCGACGGGACGGGGTGGGAAGCCCGAAAACGCGTCGAGTGAACTCGCGTTTGGCGAGGTGCTGTGAACGAACATGCTGCGACGGGCGGTCCTCGAGCCGACCCAGCGGTTCCCGGGGGGGAGAGGAGCGCCGCGGGTCCACGCGCGACGCCCGGGCAACCTGCGTGAATTTCCACGCCAGAGTGTCGTCGGCGGGCCTCACCCCGGCTCCGCAGCGGTACTCTCGAGGATTGGGTACGTGGCTTGCACAGGCGGGAGCCGGAGTGCGTCAGCCACGGGTTTGGTTGAAGGAGGAGAGCTTATGAGGACGAAGATCTGGGTTGCGCTTGGGGCGTGTCTGTTGGCCGCGGCGGGCTGTTCCGATGACGGCGACTCCGGTGGAGGCAGCGGAGGCAGTGCGGGAACGGGCGGGACAGGCGCCACGGGAGGCAGCAGCGGTGCGACCGCGACGCCCATTGACGACGTTCCCGAGATCTACGCGGCGGCGCAGTGTGAAGTGGTCAAGGACTGCTACGGCGACATCTATGGCGTCTTCACCCAGGGTGAGGACTGCGAGAAGACGACCGAAGCTGCGATCGCCGATGAGCTCGATCGCATCAAGGCCAGCGTGGACTCTGGCAAGACGGTCTACGACGGCACGAAGGTGCAGGACTGCGTCGGTCAGCTGAAGGCTCAGGGGTGTGACGCCTTCGGAAAGAAGATCGACGACTGCGAGGCGATCCTGGTGGGGCAGGTGGAGCTCGGCGGCGAGTGTCAGCTCAACGACGAGTGCGCTGGCGACGCGTTCTGCAACTTCGATGGCAGCTGTCCAGGCACCTGCGCCGCGCTGCTGGACGTCGGCGCGCCGTGCAACGACGACGATGAGTGCATGACGGGGCTGAGCTGTGATGGGAACTGCGTCGAGCCCGGCGGGCCCGGGGACCGCTGTGGCGGCGGCGTCGAACCCGACTGCAAGCCGGGCACCTTCTGTCTAGGCGAAGACGCCGACACCAGTACCGCGGGGAACTGCCGGACGCTGGACGAGGTGTTCAACGGCAAGCTGGATGACGTGTGCTCCTTCGACACCAACCTCTGCGATCCGACGCTGAGCTGCGCGGTCATGAGTGTCGACATGCAGGGCATGCTGAGCCTGCAGTGCGTGGAGAAGACGACGACGGGGCAGCCGTGTCGAATCGCCGTCCCGGACATGTGTGGCAGCGACGCGTACTGCGATGTGCCGATGAACATGCTCGAAGGCACGTGCAAGGCACGACCCGGAGATGGTGAGCCGTGTGCGATGCCCACCTTCGGTGATCCGACCTGCGCACCGAACACACGCTGCGACGGCGGCACCTGCCGAGCGCGCGCGCACCTCGGCGACGCCTGCGTCGAGGACGCGGTGTGTCTGAGCGAGAGCTGTGACGGTAGCAAGTGCATCTCCGACAGCAGCTGCGAGTGAGGTGAGTGATGCGGCGCGTGGCGTGGTTGGTGTTGAGCCTGGGTGCCCTGGCGGCGGCATGCGAGAGCGCGAGCGACGGCGAGTCGCCGGAGGACGTCGCCGTCGATCTGTCCGCGCCCGATCGCCTGCTGCGCATCTCCATGGCGCTTCGCGGGCGGCGCCCGAGCGCCGAAGAGCTACGCGCCGTGGCCGCCGACCCTGGGGAGATCGAGCGCCTGGTGGACGACTACATGCGTTCGCCAGGCTTCGGTGAGGCGATGCGCGACCTGCACAACGAGGCGCTCGACACGCGCGTTGCAGCGTCGCTGTTTCCTGCCGGATTCGCTGCCCGGGGTGAGCTCGAGGGGGCAGAGGTGCAGCCGCTGAACGTCAGCGTGACCGAAGCGCCGCTGCGCCTGGTGGAGTACGTCGTCACCCAGAACCGGCCCTACACCGAGATCGTGACCGCGAGCTACACCATCGCGGATCCCTACGTAGCCAAGGTGTGGGGCCTCGAGCGGGAGAGCGACGGACCGGGGTGGCAGGTGGCGCACTACACCGATGGGCGCGAGCACGCTGGCCTGCTCAGTGACTCGATGCTCTTCACGCGGCACTCCACCACCTTCTCCAACAAGAACCGGGGACGAGCCAACGCGATCAGCCGATCACTGCTCTGCTACGACTTCATCTCTCGCTCGCTGGAGGTCGACGCCACGATCAACCTTGCAGATCCCGAGGAGGTGGCGAACGCCGTGCAGAAGAACGAGGGCTGCGCGGGCTGCCACCAGACGCTGGATCCGCTGGCCAGCTTCTTCAGCGCCTACTCGCCGGTCTTCGTGCCCTCGGATCAAGAAGAGTATCCGGTCGCGTTCTACACGCCGGGGTTGCAGAGTATATTTTCCGTAAGGGAACAAGGTTACTTCGGCTACCCAGGCAACGGACTGCGCCACCTCGGCGAGATGATCGCGGCAGACCCGCGCTTCTCCGCATGCGCCGCGCGGCGCTTCTACTCCTACTTCCATCAGATCCCGCTCGGGGACGTGCCCCAGGATCGCATCACGGATCTGCAGCGAGTGCTCACCAGTCGCTGGAGCGCCAAGGATCTCGCCCGGGCGATCGTGCTCGACGAAGACTTCCAGATCTCCCACCTGGAGGGCGCCGATGATCCGGAGGCGAGCGAGCTCCCCGCGAATGGCGCCGAGCACCGCGCCGATCGTCATCTATTCAAGGCGCGCCCCTGGCAGCTCGCGAACGCCATCGAGGATCTCACCGGCTATCGCTGGGAGACGCGGGTCGACGCCGACCTGGGCTGGGGCACGGTAGGTCGCATCGACCTGATGCGAGACAGCCTGTTCGGCTACGAGGTGCTGGCTGGCGGGATCGACTCCGTCAACGTCACGCTGCCAGCCCATGAACTCACCGCGACCGCGAGCCTGGTCGTGCGGAACCTCGCTGCGCACGCGTCGGAGTACGTCGTCGAGCAGGACTTCCGCTATCCCAGCTCGGCCAAGCTCCTGCACGTGGCAGAGGACGAGCAGTCCGAGGAGGCGCTGCGCACGCAGATCGCCGAACTGCACGCGCGAATCCTTGGGGAAATAGTGGCGGCTCGCTCGCCCGAGGTCGACGAGAGCTACGCACTGTTCAGCGCCAGCCGCGGGGACACCGCCAGCAATCGTCGCGGCTTCAAGCTGCTGATCTTCGCCATGCTCCAGGACTCCCGTCTGGTCTTCTACTGAGGTCGCCATGTACAAGTTCGATCGTCGTCGCTTCTTGAGTGCCTCCGGGCTGTTGCTGGCCGGCGCCTCGCTGCCCTTGGTCGCAGGCGAAGCGCGGGCCAGGGCCGCTGGGAAGAACCTGATCGTCGTGCTGAACAACGGCGGTTGGGACCCCACCTACGCGCTGGATCCGAAGCCGGGCAGCAGCGTGATCGATGCGCCGGACGGAGAGGTGACGCGCTACGGAGAGCTCAGCGTGCTCACCCACGACTCGCGACCCGCGGTCGCGGCCTTCTTCGAGCGCTTCGGCTCGCTCTGCACCATCGTCAATGGCGTGCAGGTTCGCTCCTTCGTGCACTCGGACTGCATGAAGCGCGTGCTCACCGGCACGCCCTCGGATTCCAACCCCGACTTCGCGGCGGTCGCGGCGTACGAGCTTGGTCGCGAGCTGCCGGTGCCCTACCTGGTGCTGGGGAACAGCGCGCTGTCGGGGCCGCTGGCCTCGATCACGGCGCGCGCGGGCACCACCAACCAGATCAGCGCCTTGCTGGATCCCGAGAAGAGCCTGCTCGCCGGCGAACCCGCGGTGGCGCCCACGAGCGGAGACGACCAGCGCGTGCGCGCCTACCTCGAGGCGCGCGCCAAGCGCATGCAAGCCACCCGAGGCCAGCGTGGAGCGAACCGGCGACAGCTCGAGGCCTTCTTCAGCTCGCTGGATCGCCAGGATCTGCTCAGGCGTTTCTCTAAGGAAACGAGCGGGTTCGGAGATCAGGACTACACTCCCGATCTGAAGGTTCAGATCCAGGTCGGCAGCAGCGCGCTGCAAGGCGGACTGTGTCGCTCCGTGCTGATGGAGACGCAGAACTGGGACACCCATCAGGGCAACCAGCAGCAGAGCGAGCTGTTCAACGGGCTGTTCGCTGGGCTCACGGAGCTCGCGGACACGCTCGAGGAGAAGCAGCTCCTCGAGCAGACGCTGGTCGTGGTGATGAGCGAGATGGGCCGCACGCCGAAGCTCAACGAGAGCGAAGGCAAGGATCACTGGCCGGTCACCAGCGCGATGATCTTCGGAGGTGGTGCGCCCGGCGGCCGCGTGCTCGGCGCGACCGACGACGAGCTCAACGCGCTGTCCATCGATCTCGCCTCGGGGGCGGCCACGAAGGACGGCCTGCAGCTTCAGACGGCGAACTTGCTCTCCGCGGTGCTCGAGCTCGCCGGCGTCGATGGACAGAGCCATTTCCCCGGAGTGGAGCCGTTCCATGCCCTCCTCGCGTAGAGTCGTTGCGTGTATTGCCTCGGGGATCTTGCTCTGGGGGGCCACGGCCTGCAGTTCGGCGTCGGATGAGACCGGCAGCTCCAGCGCGAGCGTCTGCAAGAGCTCTCGGGATCTGACCTACGAGAGCTTCGCGGGGCCGTTCTTGCTGAACTGGTGCACTGGCTGCCACTCCAGCTCTCTGGGGGAGGACGAGCGGCAAGAGGCGCCCGAGGACGTGAACCTGGATACGCTCGACGACGTGCTCTACTGGAGCGACCGCATCGAGGTGCGGCTGCGCGATGCACGGGACATGCCTCCCGCGGGCGGCCTGCCCGAAGCAGACCGCGAGGCGTTCTTGACC
>JAGQIY010000017.1 GCA_020430865.1 Myxococcales bacterium | reverse complement strand
GTCTCGAGCGCCGCGTTCTTCACTTCGGGGATCCGCGCCGCAGCGTGGAGGACCAGCGGCATGGACAGGCGCCTGTGCTCACCGATATCGCTCGCCGGTGGGGCAGCCCTGCTCACTGCGGGGAGCAGCAATCGATCCCACGCTTCCTCCGCGGTCGACTCCGCCTCGAAGCGCTCCAGCGCACGCAACACCACCGCCGCGACGAGCTCCTCACGGCTGCCGAAATGGACGTTGTAGGCGCCGCGCGTGCGCCCCGCGACGCTGCAGATCACGTCCAGGCCAGGCTGATCGAAGCCCTCCTGGGCGAACAGCATCTCCGCGGCGTCCAGCAACGCGCGCCGCGTCCTCGCCTTGGCTTCTGCGCGCGCCGGGCCAAGGCGACGGCGGCGCTTACCACTCTTCGCGCTTCTCCGTTCGGTGCTGTCAGGGGCTTCCGCTTCGGTGTCCGAAGCGAGTAAATCGTTGGCGTGATCCGCGGACACTGGCAGAGAGCATTAGTCACCGAGGGCGCCGTTGGCAAGGCCGCGTGGGCATTCCGCCCGGTAACGCCAGGAGCCGCTCGCCTCGGCAGCGGCGTTTCCTCCCGCAATTTGTGGAGGTAGCGAACTCCCCAGAGACACGAAAAATCGGCGCGCGCCCCGGAGAGCCTACGCGCCGATGCCTTACCTCACCGCAGTCAAGTGCCTCACCGCAGTCGAGTGCCTCACCGCAGTCAAGTGCCTCACCGCAGTCGAGTGCCTCACCGCAGTCGAGTGCCTCACCGCAGTCGACTGCCTCACCGCAGTCGACTGCGTCGCCGCAGTCACTTGAAGTTCTGGCTCGCCCAGATCTTGCCGTTGGCCATCTTGTAGAAGCCGCAGGCCACCTTGGTGTACTTGTCGCTCGACATGTTGATGTAGTGGCCGTGCTCGCTGAAGGGCTCCCCCGGCCCTTCGTTCCACATCGCCTGCAGGCAGTTCTGGACGACGTCATCGTAGCTGCCCCAACCTGGGCACGTGTTCTGAGCAAACTCGTTGCACATGCCGAAGTTCCCGTGAGCGCCGCCGCCGTTCGCGTCCTTCCCGGCTTGCTCGTCGGCGCAAGCCTCACCGTCGGTCCAGCGCTGATACGGCGGCTTGCCCTCCGTCGCCCGGAAGTCGTTGATGCGCTTCACACACGCGTCGCGCAAGGCGTCCAGCTCGTCAGTCGAACCGGAGCCGCCGCTGGCCGTCGTCCCGCCGCTGGCCGTCGTCCCGCCGGCGCCTGAATTCCCCGAGGAACCACCCTGGGCGTTGGTCCCACCTTGCGCGCCAGAGCCGCCCTGTGCGGAGCCGCCCTGACCAGAGCCTCCGCTCCCCGACGAACCACCGAAGGGGGCGCCACCCGTGCCGCCGTTGCTGCCGCCGTCATCGTCACTCGTGAACACGCAGCCGCCGGCGAAGGTGAGCACGCTGACCAGAGCAAGAACTCCGCCTACGCCGCTTGACCGAAGGCCGTCGTGGGGTCGAGAACTTCGTCGCATCATCAGAAACCTCCTGTCTTTCATTGCAGCGCGGATCCGCGGACTGCGCCAGAGCCTGGGCCAGATATCCCTGCGGTTTTTCGGTATAGAAACGAGGGTGCTTGCGCAGGTTCTGGCACACGCGTGGTGCCGCCGCCCCAGATCTCGAAGTCGGACGCTGAAGCTGGGGGCGAACGCCCACGAGCAAACCCGTGTGCGTCCAAGAACCACTCCCTGCGCAGACCGCCGCATCCCTCGACGTGCGCTGACTCGACCGTCAGCACATCGCTCGACGACCAAACGCCCGCTTGGTGCTAATATTTCCACAGAGAATTACTATCCCGTTCCTGGAGCATGATGGCCGACGCGAGGCACGGCGACTGGTCCGGATGACAGCCGACGCCGACCACGCCGTCTCGCGAGCGCTCGCTCTGTCAGCTAGACTGACCACGGCCTGCTGGCTGCCGCGTGGCGGCGTCCGGCCGGAGCGAACGCAGTCGGGTCGACGACCCGGAGTCGCCTCGGCTCGGAGGCGAAACGCAACGGCGTGGGCCATTGCCGCGGTCAACGGCGGCCATCGGGGAAACAGCGGGGTGTCATTCAGCGCCGCGCCCGCGTTGCGACAAATCGCCCTAAACAACGTGTTGCATCGTTTCCGTCGCCGTGGCTTGCTCGTGGCTACGCAGAGGCCGGCTGGGGGACTGCTGTTTGTCTCGCGCCCGTGCAGGTGCGAATGAGCGTCGCTCAAGAGAAGCGGACGCGGTCGACCCGGGAACCGACGGAACTGGGCGCGAAGGAGGAAACGATGAAGGGTCAACTGACGACACTGGTGTGCGCGATGAGTGCAGCGGCGTTGCTCTCGATCGCCTGCGACGACAAGTCGAGTGAACCGAGCAAGCCGAGCGAACCGAAGAAGCCGGCGACCACCGCCAAGACGACGCCGAGCGCGGCGCCGAGCGTGGACGCCAACGGCCTGCCTATTCCGCCCAAGAACCTGCTCAAGCTGAAGATCCCCGACGACAACGAGATGACCAAGGAGAAGGTCGAGCTGGGACATCAGCTGTTCTTCGACAAGCGGCTCAGCGTCGACGGGAGTCGTTCTTGCTACTCGTGCCACATGAACGAGGACGGCACTGGCGGGCACGATCCCTTGGCCATCGGCCCTGGAGACAAGACGCTCACTCGCCACGCGCCGACGATGTGGAACGTGGCGTACCTGCCGAAGCTCTACTGGGACGGTCGCGCTGACAACCTGGAGGCGCAGATGAAGGGCGCTTGGGCCGGCGGCAACATGGGGGTCGGCAAGGACAAGCTCGACGACAAGGCGAAAGAGATCGCCAAGATCGAAGGCTACAAGAAGCAGTTCGACGCCGTGTTCGGGAAGGACAGCGTGACGCCGGACAACATCGCCAAGGCGATCTCCGCCTACGAGCGCACGCTTTTCTGCGCGGATACGAAGTGGGACAAGGCCATGGCCGGCGACAAGTCGGCGATGAGCAGTGAAGAGGACGCTGGCTGGAAGCTGTTCGTTGGCAAGGCGGGCTGCAACACTTGCCACACGCCACCGATGTTCTCGGACGCCTTCGCGGTCGCCGACGGAGCGTTCCACAACGCAGGTGTCGGTTACGAGGGCAAGAAGCCAGAGGAGATCGACGAGGGCCGCAAGGCCATATCGAAGAGCGCCACGGACATGGGCGCGTTCAAGACGCCCAGCCTGCGCAACATCGCCAAGTCGGCCCCCTACTTCCACGACGGCCACGCCAAGACGCTCGAGGAGGCGGTGAAGTTCATGGCGGGTGGTGGCTACGACAACCCCAACAAGGACCCGCGCCTGGTCGACAAGAAGCTGTCCGATGCAGAGATCAAGCAGCTGGTTGCGTTCTTGGGGACGCTGGACTGCGAGGGCAAGCTCGAGGAGCCCAAGCTGCCCTAGCAGGCCGCCGAGAGACTGCGTTCTCCAGCAGCCTGCGCGCTTCGATGGCAGGCGCGCTGGAGATCGTGCTCCGCTGAAATCTTCCAGCAGCGGTGCCTGGCTGCTGCCGGCGTCATCCAGGCAAGCAGGCTGGAAGCGGACTCCACCGCGTCCATGGCGGGAGGTGAGCCACGCATTCATCGAAGCTTGAAGCTTGAAGCGTTCGACAATCGCGTGGCGATCGCTGCTGCTGCGTTTCTCGGGAGCAGCTCGAGTGCTAGACTCTCGCCTCCTCCCCTTCCCGCACCGCGCCGTACTCCGACGCACGGAGCCCAACGCGCGGATGGAGTTTGCTTAACATGCGTGTCTCGACAACGAAGCGTCAGCTAGGTCTCGGTCTGGTCTTGGTCTCTGGTCTGCTCTGGGCGACCGCTTGTGGGCGCACCACCATCGACTTCGGGGTGCCCGAGGGAAGCGGCGGGGTCGGCGGCACGATTGGTAGCGGCGGCGCGGGAGCCGAAGGCGGATTCGGTGGAGACGCAGGCTTCGGCGGCAGCGGAGCCGAAGGCGGATTCGGTGGAGACGCAGGCGCGGGAGCCGAAGGCGGATTCGGTGGAGACGCAGGCTTCGGCGGCAGCGGAGCCACGGGTGGAGCGCCAGACGATTGCCTCGCGGCAGCGCAAGACGACTGCGACGTCTGCACCTGCGACGGCTGTCGTGACGAGTGGGACACCTGTCAGGGCGACGGCGGCTGCGTGGCGATCTACGAGTGCGCGCAGGACGCGGGCTGCAGCGGCGCCCAGTGCCTTGGTCCGTGCGGGTCGGTGATTCAGCAGAACGGCGGCGTCACCGGACAGCCAGCGCAGCTCGCGCTGGGTCTCGGAACCTGCCAGAGCACCACCTGCGGCAGCGACTGCAACGGCAGCGGCGGCAACGGCGGCAACGGCGGCAACGGCGGCAGCGGCGGCAGCGGTGGCGGTGGCGTGGTCGACTGCATCTCCTGCGTGGGCCAGAGCTGCCCGCAGGCTCAGGAGTGCTTGCTGGATCAGTCGTGTCGCGACGGCGCCATCTGCGCGGTCACCCAGTGCCTGGGCGGCGGCGGCGGCGGTGGTGGTGGCCTCGACTTCCAGTGTCTGCTCGGCTGCTTCAACGGGGACTTCAACGCGGCGCTCTCGGCGTTCAACTCCGTGCAGTGCGTCTTCACGTCTTGTGGCAACGAGTGCGGCGGTCTGCTCGGTGGCGGCGGCGGCGGCACGCCGTTCGGCGGCGGTGGTGGTACGCCCTTCGGAGGCTTCGGCGGGGGCAACTGACCCAACGTCGCGCGGCCTCGTTCGTCTCACTCCAGGTGAGCCCGGCTCGTTCTCTGCCTGCGCGCTGGGCATCGTCCCACGCGGTGTCCGGCCGGATTTTCCTGGGGGTGAGGTGCGATTTTGCTGCACCTGACGTCGGTTTTCTCGCTCCGAGCAGCACGGCCGCTGTCGCCACGGCGGCTTTTGCTAAGGTTGCTCCATGCCTGCGGGGAGAGGTCGCTCGTTGTCCATGAAGGGACGCTGGCTTGGTCGCGCCGGTGGGGCGCTGGCTCTGTTGATCGGCTTGAGCCTCAGCGGCACGGCGGACGCGCAGTTCAACCCCGGTGGCCGCACGCGCTCGAAGCCCGGCGCCGGCAAGCCGCATCGCGCGAAGCCGCAGCGCAAGAAGCCGCAGGCAAAGCCGACTCGCAAGCAAGATCCCGACAGGCTGATCAAGCGCTACCGCGACATCGTGCTCAAGCAACCAGGCGCCCAGTTCCCGCTGCAGCGCCTGGCTCAGCTGTACCGCGAGCGCGATGGCAAGCTCGACAAGCTGATCGAAGAGCTCGAGTCCCTCGCCAAGGGCAGCGGCAAGAAGGCCTACAACGCGAAGGTCGCGCTGGCGGGGATCTACCGCCAGGACGGCCAGATGGATCGCGCGGTGAGCACCTACGAGGACGCGATCAAGGAGCGGCCCAAGGACCACATCGCGCTGGTCGCGCTCGCGCACCTGTTGCAGGACCGCGGTGACAAAGCGGGCGCCTACACACGCTTCGAGAAGGCGCTGCCACGACTCAAGATCGACGCAGACATCGAGCAGACGCTGCGCACCTTGATGGGACTCGCGCTGGACCTGGAGCACTACAAGGAAGCGTCCGAGTATCACGACAAGCTGGTCAAGCGGGCGAAGGGCAGCTTCTTCGTACGCGCCGAGCTCGGCCGGGAGCTGATGCTGCGCTCGAAGTACGAGCGCGCCGTCAAGGAGTTCGAAGACGTCGTCAAGCACGCCTCGGGTGACAACCGCGTGCTCGCGCCGGCGCTTCGCGATCTCGGGCGCGCTCAGGCCAAGGCCAAGCAGACCAAGGACGCTCTCAAGACACTGAAGCGCGCCCTTCGAGTAGCCGGCGCGGAGGCCGGCGTGCGCCGCGAGATCTACGACGTGATCGTCGAAGTCTACCGCGCGGAAGACAAGCTGCGCGAGCTGATCACGATGGTGGAGCAGGAGAAGTCACGCGACTTCTACCGCGCCAAGATGCTCGGCGCGCTCTACGAAGAGACGGGCCAGGTAAAGAAGGCCCTCAAGGCCTATCAGGAGGCGCTGGCGAAGAAGTCGAGCGACATCGAGACTCGCCTCAAGGTCGTGCAGCTACTGCAGATCCAGGGCGAGCTCGAGGAGGCCATCAAGCAGTACGAAGCTCTAATCCGTGCGGCACCGCGCAACCCGGATTTCGTGTTCCAGCTCGCCGAGGCGCTGATCCAGCGCGGCGATCGCAAGGGGGCGCTGGAACACCTGAAGAAGCTCGAGGATCGCTCCAAGGGCGACGAGGAGACCCTCGCCGCCCTCGTCGACTTCTACGAGCGCGTGGAGGAGCGCAAGCGCGCGATGGCAGTGCTCCAGCGCCTCGCGCGGGATCCGCGAGATCCACGTCACCTGGTCGACCTGGGGGATCGCTACTATCAGGACGGCGACAAGGAGAAGGCGGTGCGCACCTGGAAGCGCATCATGAGTCTGATCCCGAACCGCGCGCGCGCCCTCTACACGCTCGGTGAGGTCTACCTCGAGCACGACATGCCGAAGGAGGCGCTGGAGAGCCTCGCCGAAGCGGTCAAGCTCGCGCCAAAGCTCACCAACTACAAGAAGGCCTACGCGCTGGCGCTGGAGCGCACCGGCGCGGGCGCCTCCAGCGCGCAGAAGCGCGCGCAGTACGATCAGGCGCTGAAGATCTGGGAGGCGCTCTTGCTGGACGCCAGCGCGGCCCACGTCGCCCGGGAAGCGCGCCAGCACATCGTCACCCTGTGGTCACTCTCGGGTCAGCTCGAAGACAAGGTCAGTCCCCTGAGCCGGCGCCTGAACAGCAAGCCACCTGACCTCGACGCGGGTCGTCTCCTTGCGGAAATTCATGTCCGTCGCAAGCGCTACTCCGAAGCGGAGAAGGTGCTGAAGAAGGTCACCGACGCAGCCCCGGGCGACGCCGAGAGCTTCCTGCGTCTCGAGCACGTGCTGGTCGTACAGCGCAAGCTGAAAGCCGCCATCGCGGTGCTAGAGAAACTGGTGAAGGTCGAGCCGAAGCGCGCCCGGGAGTACTACCAGCGCATGGCGAACTACGCCGCCGAGCTGTACCAGGACGACGCGGCCATCAAGTATGCCGCGCGCGCAGTGGAGCTATCTCCGGACGACGCCGAAGGGCACCGCAAGCTCGGCGAGATGTACCGGCGACGCCAGGACAACGACAAGGCGATCGCCCAGTTCCGTCAGGCCATCGCGAAGAACGATCGCCTGTTCCTGGTGTACTTCCAGCTCGCGGAGCTGCTGATCAACCGCGGAGAGATCGACGAAGCCGACCAGCTGCTGCGCCGCGTGGTTCGCGCCTCCCCCGACGAAGATCTGGTGAGTCAGGCGACCCGCATCAGCATGCAGCTGAACCTGGGGCGCGGGACGCTGGAATCGTTGGAGAAGGAGCTGCTGCCCGTCGCGTTGGGCAACCCTGGCAAGCCCATCTACCGGCGCCTGCTCGTGGAGATCTACGGCGCCATGGCGTTCCCCCTGGTGCACCTCTCCAAGAGCACGAACCCGACGGAAGCGAAGAAGGCCTCCGCCGAGCTGGCGAAGATCGGCGAGCGCGCCGTCAAGCCGTTGCTGGACGCGCTGAGCGACGATCAAGGCACGCAGCAACGCACCGCCCTCGAGCTGCTCTCGCACATCAAGAACAAGGGCGCCGGCCCGTCGCTGGTCGCTTACGCCACGGGCAAAGCCGACGCTGACCTGCGCGTGTGGGCGATGCTGGCGGTGGCGTCGCTTCAGGACCCTGGGCTGTTGCCCAAGCTCTCGGATCTCATTGCCCCGGGGAACCAAGTACGCTCGGAGGAGGCTGACCCGGTGCTCGTTGCCGCGGCCTACGCCGTCGCCCGCATGCAAGACCCAAGAGCGCGCCCGCTGTTGCTCAAGCTCCTGGAGAGTGACGCGCCCAGCGTGCGCGCGTGTGGCGCTCTGGGGCTCGGCCTGGTCGGCACCGCTCAGGACACCGGGCGTCTCGCGGAGATCGCGCGCTCGCTGGAGGCCGGGCCGCTCCCCCGAGCGGCCGCGGCCTTCGCGCTCGGAGAGCGCGGCGCGTCCCAGCAGGTGGACGTGCTGGCCCAGCTCGCCGAGGCGAACGACCCCTTGGTGCGCGGGCAGGCGATCCTTGCGCTCGCGCGCCTCAAGGACGCTCGCGCCGGTCGCGCGATCACCGCCGCTTGGCTGAGCGCCGACGACAGGCAGCGCGAAGCCGCGCGCGCCGCCGCCGTCGTTCTTGCCACGGGGAAATTCAGTGTCGGCTCTGCGCTGGAGCGACCACCGCGCTCCGGCAAGGTCGATGTGCGTGAGCTGGTGGCTTCCCTCACCCCCGAACCCCCGAACCCGGACGCAGCAGCGGACGCCATCATCAAGCTCGCTCCGGCGTTGGCCGAGTCGGTGGGCGGCGCCGTCCAGAGCTCCCCGGAGCGCGCAGAGATCGTGGCCGAGATGCTCCCCGCCAGCGGGGCGAAGCTCCAGGCGGGCGCCCTAGGCTTCAACCAGGACTTCGGCAAGCTCGCCCCGGCGAAGCTCGAGCAGCTGCGCAGCGCCATCGAGCGCATCGCCCACGGCGCGGTGGACTCGTTCATCTCGCTGTCGAATCATCCGACCGCCGACGTGCGCAGCCACGCGGTGCAGTTCCTCGCCACTCGCCCGGAGGTCGCGGCGCGCAGCGCGGTCGTCGCCCGTCTGACTGATCACGACGAGAGCGTCCAGCTCACCGCCCTGACCGCGATCGGCGACAGCGGAAAGGCGGACAGCAGCGTGACGTCGCCCATCGCCAAGCTGCTCGGCACGAAGAAGCTGTGGACGCTCAGGGCCCGAGCGGCGGAGACCCTTGGGCAGCTCGGCAGCGCGGCGAGGAGCGATCAGATGCTCGAGGCGCTCAGCGAAGGCGCCGAGCGGGACGAGATGGCGATCGTACGCGAGGCCTGCTTCAAGGCGCTGCTCGAGATCGACGCTGGGCGCGCCAAGCAGATCGCAGCTTACCTCGCGGAACACGACTCGGAGCCGCGACTGAGAGCGGTCGCGAAGCAGGCGCTATGATCGCGCTGTCCAGGCTGGGCCGCAGCGCGGCGCTGGCGCTCGGCTCGAGCGCCCTGCTGATTGGCTGCAAGGATCTCGAGCGCTACGACACCGGCCCTGGCGAGGCGTATTGCGGCAACATCATCGGCGCCGAGTTCATCCGCACGCCAGAGCGCGTCGGGGGCTTCTCCCAGGAGCTGCGCGTGCGCGTGACTCTGGACACCGAGCACCTGGACACCACCCCGGGCGACATCAGCTCCAACGACGTGAACGGCCCCTGCGCACCGGAGCCGACCTTCGACGCGGCGCCGCTGATCCCGATGCAGGAGCTCTCCAGCGATCCCCTCAGCCAGCTATCGTTCGGCGATGGCCGAGACTACAACTTCATGGCCTGGGTGGAGTCTTCCTGCCGCGGCCCGATGCTGGCAGTGGTCAGCCTGATGAACGACGACGAGCTCGAGCTGCGCCTGCTCAAGCCCCCCTCCCAGACCGACGGCGGTCCGCGCCCGGCGTTCGCGCTGTTCCGCACGTCCCTGAGCAGCGGCAGCTGCGGCTTCTGAACGGCTGGAGAAGGCGGCGCGCGGCTGGCCAGGCCTCGAATGCATGGTATGGCAGCGCCGTGCGAGTCCTAGGCATCGAGACGTCCTGCGACGAGACCGCGGCCTCCATCGTCAGCGACGAAGGCGAGGTGCTGAGTGACGTCGTCCACAGTCAGGTGAAGCTCCACGCCGAGTACGGCGGGGTGGTGCCGGAGCTCGCGTCGCGAGACCACCTGAAGAACGGGCGCTACGTGGTCGAAGCGGCGCTCGAGCGCGCCCAGCTCGGGCTCGAGGATCTCGACGGCATCGCGGTGACCTGTCGTCCGGGTCTGGCGGGCGCGCTGCTGGTGGGGGTACAGCTCGCGCAAGGCCTGGCCTGGGCCAGCGGCCTGCCGCTGGTCGGTGTCGATCACCTGGTCGGTCATCTGCTCGCAGCGTACCTGCGCTTTCCAGGGCTCGAACCGCTCAGCCCACGCCTGCCCTTCGTCGCCCTGATCGCGTCGGGCGGTCACACCGCGATTTACCGCGTGGATTCCAAGCAAGCCGCCGGAGTCCGCGAGCTCGGGGGCACTCGAGACGACGCCGCTGGCGAGGCCTACGACAAGGTCGCGAAGCTCCTGGGTCTGGGCTATCCCGGCGGTCCAGTCATCGACCGCCTGGCGGCGGAGGGCGACCCGAGAGGCGTCAAGCTGGCGAAGCCGATGCCGCAGCGGGACTCTCTGGAGTTCAGCTTCTCGGGCCTGAAGACCAACGTCGCCCGCTGGGTAGAACAGCACGGTCGCCCAGGCGACGACCAGACCCTTCGGGACCTGTGCGCCGCCTTCCAGACTCGCGTGGTCGAGGCGCTGCTCAGCAAAACTTTCCGCGCGGTATCGAATGAGGAGGTGGACTGCGTGGTGCTCGGCGGCGGCGTCGCTGCCAATCGACAGCTGCGCGCGCGCGCCGTGGAGCTCGGCACCTCGCGCGGCATTCACGTCGTTGCTCCACCGCTCAGAGGCTGCACCGACAACGCGGCGATGATCGCCTACGCCGGCGCGCAGCGGCTCCTGCTGGGCGAGGACGACCGTGGCCAGCTCACGACCAGCACCAAGACGGGGCTGCCCCGAGTCACGCGCAAGGGGCGAGGGAAACGCACGCGAAACCTGCCCCACGAGGTCTGAAGGTCTCGAGGGCGGGCGCGCACGGAGACGCAGCTCGTGAGGGCTCGCGACGCGCTCCGCCGAGCGTCTGCTTTTGCACACGAGATCGCACGTCTGGAGGTGGAGGGAAGCTCCAACCGATCGTGTTGATAGTTGAACTCACCACATTTCACTTCGAGTGTGGCGCTCGGGCATTCTTTGCTGTAGTCCGTCGAAGTGATGGCTGGCGCTCAGAAGTCGTACAAGAGCATCTACGCTCAGGGTCTATTCGAAGGCCAGGTGGTGATCGTCACCGGCGGCGGCACGGGCATCGGTCTCGCTACCGCGCGTGAGCTGGCGTACCTCGGAGCCACCGTCGCCATCTGCAGTCGTAAGCAGGAGAACATCGACGCGGGGCTCGAGGCCCTGCGGGGCTACGGGCCCGAACCCATCGGCGGAATCGCCGACGTGCGAGATCCCGACAGCTGTGAGGCCTTCGTCAAGCAGGTCGTCGAGCAGGCAGGTCGCGTGGACGTGCTGGTGAACAACGCCGGCGGCCAGTTCCCCTGCCCCGCAGAGCAGCTCTCCTCGCGTGGCTTCGAAGCGGTGATCCGCAACAACCTGATCGGCCTGTTCAGCATGACCCACGCGGTCGCGAACGGGGCGATGATCCCGGCAAAGCGCGGGCGGATCGTGAACGTGATCGCCGACATCTACCGAGGCTTCCCGGGGATGGTGCACACCGGCGCGGCACGCGCGGGCGTGGACAACATGACCAAGACGCTGGCCGTCGAGTGGGCCCACCACGGCATCCGGGTCAACGCCTGCGCCCCCGGGACGATCCGCTCCTCGGGCACCACCCAGTATGGCGAGAGCACCCTGGAGCTGTCGAGGCAGGCCACCCCGCTCAAGCGCCTCGGTACGGTGGAGGAGGTGTCGCGGGTGATCGTGTTCCTGGCCAGCCGCGAAAATGACTTCGTGACCGGTTCCACGTACTACATCGATGGCGGCGGTTCCCTCTGGGGAGATATCTGGCCCATCGAAGAACCCAGCGAAACCTGATACGACCGGGCAGTGCCCGGGTCGAATCCCATCGCCGAGCAGCCAGCGGACGCTTCCGCAGAGCACGCCTCTGCCGAGCCGGTGGATGCTGGCGCCGAGCAACCGCGAGAACCGTCGCCTCAGGCACCGCCCAAGCCGAACCTGGCACTGCGCTCGTGGCTCTGGTTGAAGCGCTACTTCACGGAACAGGACCCCACGTTCTGGAACGCGCTGCTGCCAGCGTTGGTCCTGGTCGCCGTGATCTACACGCGCAGCCCGACCACGAACTGCATCTTCGACGAACAAGAGGCGCTGCTCGCGAACCCGTACGTCAACGGCGACCACCTGCTGTGGCGAGACGCCTTCACTCGCGACTTCTGGGGCCTACCCCCCACCGGCAGCATCGGCTCCTACCGCCCGATCCCGAATCTGATCTGGCGCGCGCTCTGGAGACTCCGCGAGCACCCTTGGTTACCGCACTGGGTCAACCTGATGTTCCACGCCATCAACGCAGCTCTGCTGTGTCGCTTGGCGATGTTCATTGCTCCACGGAAACGCGGCTTCGCGTGGCTCACCGGGTTCGTGTTCCTCGCCAGCGCGGTGTTGACGGAGGCCGTCACCGGCGTGGTGGGGATCGCCGACGTGCTGGGCGGGATGGGCGTGTTGCTGGCTCTCCTGTGCTTGCGTCTCCCTGCCTGGGCAATGCCCTTCGGCGTGTTCATCTCCTTGCTGTTCGGTCTGTTCTCCAAGGAGAGCGCGATCGTCGCCGTGCCCCTGATCGCTTGGGCAGGCCTGGTGCTGGCGCCGCTGATGCACCCGAAGCGGCCACTGCGAGTCCCGCGAGCGCTGCTGTCGTTGGTCGGCGCGGTCGCTGCGCTGGTGCTGTATACGGAGCTGCGCAAGCGCTGGTTCCCGGTGGCGCTACCGGAGGAGCTGACGAGGCCGCTGCCCGCCAGCGAACCCCTGGCCCGGCGAGCGCTCCACGCCTTCATGGCCTGGTTCGCCCAGCCCAGGTTGCCGAAGGATCCGATCAACAACCCGCTGGTGGACGCCGACATGCCGCACCGCATCGCTGGCGCGCTGCGCGTCTACGCGCGGGGGATCGGTCAGACGCTGTTCCCTTGGAAGCTGGCGGGAGACTACAGTTTCCCCCAGGAACCAATACCGCCCAGGCTGTTGACCCCGACCATCGTCTCGGGCGGACTGGCGATGTTCCTGGCGCCGCTGGTCGCGATCGGGTTCTGGATCGCTTCGTTGGTGCGCGTCGGGCGCGAACGCAGGGCCGCAGACGCCGCGTCAGAGTCCGCCAGCGAACCCCAGCCGGAAGCGGCTAGCGCATCCACGGAGTTTGGGGGTGAGGGAGCGCTGTGGTCGCCTCGAGTCATCACCTACGCGCTGCTGGCGCTGGCGCTCGTCTGGGTGCCCATCGCTTACTTCCCCCACTCCAACATCCCGGTACTGCTGCCGACGGTGCGGGCGGAGCGCTTCTGGTACCTGCCCGTCATCGGGCTAGCACCGCTCTACGCCTGGGCGCTGCTCTACATCTCTCGCTGGCGGGTGCTCCAGGGTGCGAGCGATCGCATGCAGCAGCTCGGTCGCTGGGCGGGCGTGAGTCTGGTCGCCGGCTTCTTCGTCTTCCAGCTGCAGAGCGCGCGGATGCACGCTCTCGACTACACCAACGACCTGGTGTTCTGGCGGGCGACAGCTCAGAGCTCGTCGAACAGCGCCAAGGCGCACCTCAACTACTCCGTGATGCTGGGCGCTCGCGGCTTCATGGAGCAGCGCCTGGTCGAGGGCAAGAAGGCGATGGAACTCGCCCCGGAGTGGCCAATGGCCCACATCTACTACGGCGACGCGCTGTGCCGCATGCAGCGCGCTGGGGAGGCCTGGCCCTACTACAAGCGGGGCTTCGAGCTGAACCCTGCCGATCAGAACCTGATCTCCCTGGCGCTGCAGTGCCTGTGGGACGAGAAGGCCTGGGAGCCTCACAAGCAGGAGCTGCTGGATCTGGCGGACGCGAACCCAGGCTCCTGGCTCGCCTTCCTGGCCCGAGACCTGGTCTACAACGGCGAGAAGCACAACGGAGTCGATCCCAAGTATCGTCCGCGCGGATACAACGAAGGCCCCAAGAAGGACTGAACTTCTGCGCGAGGGGCCGTCGGGGCGTGGCGACGAACGCACATCCTGGTACGCTCCCGTTACGTGCCAGCCACTCGCATCGCCATCGGTCTCGTCCCCGTCTGGGACGATCCCACCACGTCCATGCAGCTCGAGCACCTGCGGCGCCTGCTGGAGGGGCTGCTCGACAGCAGCGTGATCTTCATCCGCTATCGGAAGCCCGAGGCGCTGGCGCACGCCTTCGAGGATGGCGAGGTGGATGTGGTGTGGACGTCGCCGATTCTGGCGCTGACCCACCGCTCGATGGCCGGGGGGATCCCCATGGCGAGCGCGGTGCGCCAGGGAGCCGCCCACTACCATAGCGTGCTCTTCACCAGCGCGGACTCGGAGCTGCGCAGCGCCTCGCAGCTCCAGGACACCAGCGTCGCGTGGGTCGCGCCGACCTCGGCGGGTGGCTACGTCTTTCCAAGGGTCGCCCTGGCGAGCCAGGGCCTGGATCCGCAGACGCTCTTCAAGACCGAGATCTTCTGCTTCTCTCATGGCGGCGTCGTGGATGCCGTGGTGAGCGGTCAGGCCGAGGTCGGCGCCACCTTCGCCGTGTTCGAGGACGGAGACGCGACCAAGCCCCTCCTGCGCGCCGGCTTCCAGGACGCCGAGCATGACGTTGCCGTACGGATTCTGGTCGTGTCCAACCCGATCCCGAGCGATCTGTGGCTCGCGACGCGGCCAGCGCTGGAGCTGCTGGGAGATCGACTGCTGGCGAGCCTGGTGGCGCTGTGCGAGCAGGCCCCCAACGCGATGCTGAGCGTCTTCGGCGCGGAGATGTACATCGCGCCGGACCTGAAGCGCCTGGAGGAGCTGCGAGGGAACGTCGAGCACGCACAAGCCCTCGAGCTGATCAGTATCGACGAAGACGGCCTCTAGGCGGGAGAACTAGGTGTACCGGCGCGCGAAGACGCCAGCAGGATCGAGCGCCTGGCGGATGCGCTCCAGCACTTCCGCACGGCTGTCGCGAGCGCGGGGTAGCTGAGCCATCGACTGACTGCCCAGGCGATAGGGCAGGTAGCCGACCTCGGCGAGCGCGGCGTAGAGCGCGTCATGGCACTGCGCAGCGCGCTCGTCCGCCCCAGGCTCGTCGCGATCGTAGACGATGAGCGGCGCCAGGTTCGCGCAGCGGGGAGCGGTGGAGAGACAGGCCAGCAGGGGCTCGAAGCCGTGCTCGATGAGCAACCGCTCGGAGAGCGCGACTGCTCGCACCAGATCACGCCCTCGAAACGGCAGCGCCGCGCAAACCCAGTTCACGCCGCAGCCGTCGGCGGCTGGATCCAGCGGTGCGCTGAGCGGGGCACCGCGGGGCTTGCGCCAGTAGACGCTCTCGAGGCTGTGCTCGTGAGGGATGCCTTGCAAGAACTTGAACGCGGGCTGCTCCGGGTGCAACAGCTCCCGCCCGACACTCGCGTCGCCGCTGGCCTCGAAGAACTCGAGACGATCGACCAGCGGCCTCAGGCAGCGCTCTGTATGTATCCGCGCGGCATGGCCCTGTTCGGGACTCGCGGCGTAGAGCGCGGTGGTACCGCTCCAGCGCAGCCGCGGCCACTCGGGCATGGCTTCGAGCGCGGCTCGGGGCAGAGCGCGGCCGCGATCGGCGCCCTCTGGCAGGCGCGCGACGCTGGACACCACCCGGTAGTCGTTCCAGAGCCCGATGCTGGCGTTGAAGGTGCCGTCCAACCTGAGCTCGCTCAGCGCATCCCAGAGGCGGCCCAGGCGACCAGGGTCCTCGAGACCGAAGCTCACCAGATGCAGAGAGCGCGGCAACGGGCACAGCCAGAGCGAGAGCCTGGTGACGATCCCGAGACCGGACTGGGAGAACAGCCCGTCGAGGGTCGGCCCAACGCCCCAGCGCGCCACGCTTGCCAGGTCCGCTGCTTGCTCCTCGAGGAAGCTACCGAAGCCCGTCCGCAGCACCTCTCCCGTCGAGAGCAACACCTCGAGGTTGCAGACGTGCGCGAAGCGATCCGCGTACGGACCCGCGCCATCGCCCCGTTCCAGAGCGTTGCCCAGGACACTCGCGTGAGGCGAAGATCCCGTGACGTTGAGGAAGAAGCGCGAGCGCTGAGCCTTCAAGTAGTCGTAGAGTTGCTGGAAGGTGACGCCTGGTTCGACGCTAACCACCCCCAGCCGAGGATCGAAGTCGCTGATGCCCCTCAGCCCGCTCAGGTCGAGCAGCACCGCGGGGCGAGGCGCCTGACGGGTGCCCAGACCCCAGCTCTTGCCCGCGCTGCTCGGATAGACCGTCACCTGGTGCCTCGCGGCAACTCGCAGCAAGTCTGGCAGCTGCGCGCGAGAGGTCGGACGTAGCGCTGCCAGCGCCGCGTGACTCCCGCCCGATTCGCGCGCCTGGGTCGTGCGATTGAGGCCATCGAGCTCCGGGCCTGGGCGCACCACGGCCTCGGAGCCCAGCAGCTCTGTCCATTCCTCGAGCGCTGACGAGAGTTGCGCCACGGCGCTCATCTTCCCTGCTCCGCGCGACGACTGCCAGTCCCTTCAGGGCGACTCGACCGGCGCGTCGGTCCCGGCGTCGTGTGAGGGCAGGATGGGCTCGGGGCGCCGAGGTACGTCGAGCTTCACGTCGAGCAGGATGCTCTCTCCGGGGGCGAGGGTGATGGTGCGGCGTTCGGTCGGAGCCGCCGGGTGCTCCAGGCGCACGTAGTGAGTCCCTGGGCTCAGCGGGATGGGCTCGGCGAAGGGCGTGGTCTCCACCTTCTCACCATCGACGATGACGTAGGCCCAGGGATCCGCCACGACTCGCAGGTACCCCGCCTGGCTCGGACGCAGCTCCAGCGCATGAGACCCTTGGCTCACGCTGGGCGCAGATCCATCCCGCGCGGAAATGATTTGAATCACGACACCACCGAGCAGGATCAGCGCGCAGACCGCCAGCATGCCGAGCAGCGCGCTGCTCAGACTGCGCGGCGCCTCCTCCGGCAGCGCGAGCTCCTCCTCGCCGAGGTCGTCGATCGCAGCCAGCCCGTTGCGGCCCAGCGCGTGGCGGATCAGCTCTGCGGGAGTCCGACCGTCGTCTTCGAGCACGCTCAGAAGCGCGAGGTGGAGCTCGGCGGCGGAGCCGAAGCGATCCGCAGGCATCTTCTCCAGCAGGCGCTGGACCAGGCGATCGAGCTGACTCGGGACGTGAGGCGCGAGGCGCGAGAGCGCCGGAGGGACGTCGTGTCGGATACGCTGCGTGGTGGAGCGCAGATCGGGTCCGTCGAACGGACGCCGACCTCCGAGCATCTCGTACAGCATCACTCCGAGCGCGAACAGATCGCTGCGAGGGTCCGGGGGCTCGCCAAGGATTTGCTCCGGTGAGAAGTAAGCGGGCGCAGCCACTTCACCATCCATCAGCTCTGGTGCCGTGGGGATACGATCGTCACTGGCCGCGGCAAACTCCAGTAGCTTCAGCCCCCCGTTCGGCGTCAGCAGGATGTTGTCGGGGCGGAGGTTGCGGTGAACGATCCCGTGCTCGTGGGCGTGCTCGAGCGCCCGGGTGATCTCGACGGCGACGCTCACCGCCTCCAGGGGCTCGAGGCGACGTGCCTCTTCCCCCGCACCGAGCAGCTCCCGCAAGCTCACGCCCTCGACGTACTCGAGCACGAGCCACATCGAGT
>JAGQIY010000206.1 GCA_020430865.1 Myxococcales bacterium | reverse complement strand
TCGACCACCCCCTCCTCGCCGGCGAACGCGAGCACCTGCTCCAGCTCGGCGCCCATGGGACGCTCGGGCTCCAACACGGTGATCACCTCGCCGTTGAGGACGGGCGCCCGCGGGAAGCTGAAGCGCTGGTTCGGCGTCCCCGCGCTGGAACCCAACATCGTCTCGCCGTAGGTCGTGAGGTTCGACGCGTACACCGCATTGAGCATGACGCAGTCGACACGCGGCGCCTCGTCGTACCCGCCCACCTCCAGGCGCGCCCGCATCCAGTAGAGCGAGTCGCCGAAGCGGCGCGACTTCCGGAAATCCGGAGGCCCCGTGAACTCGATGAAGCCCGGCTGGGTGAAGTTCTCGGTCGAGTCCCGCGGCGCGATCGCCTGCCACGTCTTGCCGTTCCAGTACTCCCAGACCACGCGCTGCTCCAGCGAGCGGTCTCCGCGATCCTCGAAGCCCGCCACCGCAGCGCGGCCGCCGCGCAGGTCGGCGTCCACCACGTTGAAGTAGATCTGGCAGGTCTCGTTCGGGAAGGGCGCCTCCCAGCCGAGGAACAAGGTCGGCGACTCCTCGGTCGCGGGCTGGAAGACCTGGAAGGGCTTGTACTCGGTGGCCGCCACCTTCGAGTTGTCCGCGTAGATGAAGTCGTTGTAGACGAGGCAGCGCTCGACGAAGTGCGCCTCCTCCTGGAACTTGAAGACCAGCGACTTCAGGTGCGGAGGCCGCAGCGGGTTGTCGTCCTTCCAGACCCAGGTGTCGTCGTCCAGCTCGTAGGTGCCGGGCGTGCCGTAGCTGCCGAGCTCCAAACGGCAGCGGATGAAGAGCGCCTCGGTGCCCCCCGCCTCGCCCGCGGCCAGGTCGGAGGGCCGTCGGAAGCTCACCGAGCCGCTCTCCGTGAAGCAGCGCGTCCCGTCGGTGAACTCGTGCTCCGTCTCGACGCTGTGGTCCGCGGCCTTGCAGCGCCCCAGCACCTTCCAGCGCTTGCCGTTGAAGTACTCCCAGCGGAGCACCAGGTCGGCGGAGGCGCGCGGCGCCTCGGCGACGGTCTGGTCGCTCAGCTCCACGTCGATGCGCACCAGCGTGTCAGGCTGTCCGAGCACCTCCTCCGAGGCCAGGTAGAGCGTCGCGTCCACCTGAGGCGCCTTCCCGAATGGCAGGAAGTTCTTGTCCAGGTCCAAGGTCTGGAAGGCGCCGCCCTCGAAGTTGGAGATCGCATGCTCCGGGCGCACGCCCTCTCCCAGGATCTCGAGCCGCGCCTGGATCACGTCCAGCACGGTCTCCTCTTCGGACTCCGGCAGCTCGAACAGGCGGCCGCGGATCCACCAGGACTCGACCTCGTTGATGGCCGTCGGCTCGAACACCGCGGGGCCATAGAAGGCCACGGTGTTGCGCTCGAGCTCCATCGGCGCGCGCACCAGCTCGCGCCAGCGCGCACCGTCCCAGTGCTCCCACTCGAGGAGGTCGGGAAACTCCCGCTCGCCCGCGCTCTGCTGCTCGAAGCGCACGATGAGGATCGCGTCCTCGGAGAATGCCGAGAAGCGCGCATCGCCGAGGTAGATGTATCGCTCGATGCTCCGGGCGCCGCCGAAAACCTCGAACGCGCCGGACTGACCCGCCACGAAAGGGGTGTTGTCCGAGAACATCTGGTTGTACTGGCTCATGCAGCGCACGAGCTTGTTCGACATGGCGACCAGGTCCTGCTCGGTCTCGAAGAGCAGGGCCGGTTGGTCGTCGGCCGGCTTGGTGGTCAGGCGCGTGCCAGCCGGAAGGCGGAGCTGGTCGATCTTCTCGCTGACCTCGAACTGGACGATGGTCCGGGCAGGCTGGGGCGGACGCAGCTCCATCCCCAGCATGTTCAGGAAGGCCAGGTAGTTCTTGTCCGGGACCCGATTGAGGCGATAGATGACCATCTCGGTCATCCAGGCGAACAGCTCGAGCAGCGTGATGCCCGGGTCCGCCTTGTTGAAGTTCGTCCAGGTCGGGCAGTACTGCGGAATGAGCCGGATCGCCTCCTCCACGATGTCGTCGAACGAGCGGTCGTCGAGATTGGGGCTCGGGATCATAGGTCTTGTTCCCTCCGCAGGAAGAACGGATAGACCAGGTTCTGCATGTTGTTGGTCCGCCGCACCCGGTACTGGATATTGATGAGGATGAGGTTCTCCTGGGTGGGGTCGGGGTACGCTTGGACCTGGATGTCCTCCACGCGGGGCTCCCACTTCACGAGCGACTCACGGGTGTAGAGCGAGATGAGCGCGCAGGTGTTCGCGCTCACGGGGTGGAAGACCAGGTCGTGGATCGCGCAGCCGAACTCGGGCCGCATGACCCGCTCTCCCTTCGCGGTTCCCA
Organism: Myxococcales bacterium; assembly: GCA_020430865.1. Next base: position 268 of record JAGQIY010000206.1, on the reverse strand, counting down.
GGATGAGCCGCACCGCCTCGGCTACGCTCTCCTCATGCGCCGAGGTCCGAAGCGCCCCATAGGCATCGACTCCCATAGGGAAGGCGATGCCCCTGCCCAGAAAGTCCTTCATCTATCCTCCGGCTCTGACGCGAGGCCGCAAAATCAGGCGAGGCGTCCTTCGAAGAACTTCCCGCAAGCTGGGCAGTGGATTCTTACGCCCCCTTCGTCCACCGACACGTCCAACGATCACTCCGCGCAAAACGGACACGAGTGCCCTTGCGTCCGG
>JAGQIY010000205.1 GCA_020430865.1 Myxococcales bacterium | reverse complement strand
TCGCCATCCACGAGTGCATCCTCAGGGAAACGTTCCGTGAAGCGTGGCAGCTCGCCGCTCACGACCATGACTGGCTGCCAGCGCTGCGACCCCTCGAGGTCCACGTCGAGCACGAAGGACTGGTTCACGCTGAGCAAGCGCGCCAGGTTCTCGGAGCGCTCCACCTGGCGTCCGAGCCAGAAGCAGGTCTCTGCTACGCGGGAGATCATTGTTCACCTCCAGGGGAGCTTGGGCTCGATGCCCGGGGGGCGCTCTCGATGCGATGCTTGCTGCTCGTCGGATCCCCGTGGCCGTTGCCCAGCACCCAGGTGTCCTTGGAGCCTCCGCCTTGACTGCTGTTGACCACGTAGCTGCCTTCGACCAGGGCGACTCGGGTCAAGCCGCCGGGCAGCACCCAGCTGCTCTTGCCAGTCAGGATGAACGGCCGCAGGTCCACTCGCCGCGGTCTGGCCTTTCCGTCCAGCCACGTGGGGCAGGTGGAGAGCTCTACCACCGGCTGAGCGATGTATCCGCGCGGTTTGTTGTTGATGCGGTCGCGGAACTCCGCGATCTGCTCGGCGGTGGAGCGGGGCCCGATCAGCATGCCGTAGCCTCCCGAGGCGTCGACCGCCTTGACGACCATCTTGCTCAGGTTGTCGAGCACGTGGCTGCGGTGGCTGGCTTCTCCGCAGAAGAACGTCTCGACCTGTCCGAGGATCGGCTCCTCCTTCAGGTAGAAGCGGATCATGTCGGGTACGTAGGGGTAGACCGCCTTGTCGTCCGCCACGCCGTTCCCGATGGCGTTTGCCAGGGTGACGTTACCCTTGGCGTAAGCCCGCACCAGGCCCGGTACGCCGAGCAGGCTGTCGGGTCGAAACACCTCGGGATCGATGAACTCGTCGTCGATGCGGCGATAGATCACGTCCACCGGCTCGGCGCCGCGAGTCGTCTTCACGTAGACGCGATCGTCGTGAACGAAGAGGTCGCTCGCCTGCACCAGGTCCACGCCCATCCGACGCGCCAAGAAGCCGTGCTCGAAGTAGGCGGAGTTGAATGCACCCGGCGTCAACACCACGACGCGTGGCGAACCATCTCGCGGGGGAGCCAGCTCGCTCAGCCGGTGGCGGAGCCGGGTCGGGTACTCGTCGACGTTTCGCACAGTTGCCGTGCGGAACATCTTGGGGAGGACCTTCTTCAACACGTTGCGGTTGGAGAGCACGTAGGAGACGCCAGAGGGACAGCGTAGGTTGTCCTCGAGCACCAAGAAGCGCCCCTGACCGTCGCGCACCAGGTCGATGCCGGCGATCTGCACGTAGACGTCGCCCCTCGGACGAATGCCGTGCACCTCTTTCAGGTACCCGGTGCCGCCGTGCACGAGCTCGGCGGGGACGACCTTCTCCTTGAGGATGCGAGCGTCGCCATAGACGTCGGCCAGGAAGTGATTCAGAGCGTTCACGCGCTGCAGCAGCCCGCGCTCCACCTGTTCCCAGTCCTCCGCGGTCACCACCCGCGGGATGAGGTCGAAGGGAAAGATGCGCTCTCCCCCTCGGTTGTCGGAGTAGACCGAGAACGTCACGCCGCCCTTGAGGAAGGTGTTGTCCGCCAGGCGCTGCCGGCGCTCCATGCGCGCGGCGCCCAGGCCCTCCAGTCCGGCGATGATCGGCGCGATCGTGGGCCAGGGTTCAGCCCGCGCAGCAAACAGCTCGTCATGCGCACCGGGCAGGGGTTCGTAGTTCGAGAAGATGGGGACCTTCACCTCCTCTGCTTGTGCCATCGACTCACGTTTCATCCGCGTTTCGGCTGGGTTCCAGCTAGCCTCCTACGTCGAGACTACAGCGGACCGCCCGCCCTTTGAAGGGCGGCGACCGTGGCAAGTGTGTGCGCGGGCGCTCCCGAGGCCGCGACGCTCGAGCCTCGCACCGTGCGGAAACGAAATGCTGAACAGACGAAGAGGAGTCTGGCTGCGCCTGCTCCGTGCTCGAAGGCATCCCCGGGGTGCTCCTGGTTTCCCGCCAAGCGTCCAGCGTGGTGCTCACGTGCGTAGCGCGCCAGCCGGCCTTCCGCGAAGTGATCGCCACCGCGTGAGGTCGAAGCGTCCTCGACCGATTGCCGTGTCCGAGTCTTCGCGGGGACGCCGAGAAGAACACGGCTGCGGGTCATTCGCCATCTCCGACGAAGCCGCTCGGCCGGTCCGTTCACGAGCACGGATACCGCGAGGAAATAACGACCTGGCTGAGTGCCGAGGCCGTCCCGGAGCAGTAGGGGGTTGGGGGCGCTGGTCACGCCCCCTACAGTTCGTTCATGACGGAACGCCATGGAACGATCGCGACCCTGGACCGGCTACTCGGGGACGCCGAGGCGCTGCTCAAGGAGCGACACGGGGTCGCTGAACTGGCGCGACGGGGTCTGAACGCCAGCATCGCGCTGATCGCCGTTCAGGGGCTTCGCGCCTACTTCGAGGGGAGGACGCGACAAGCCGTCGATGATCTCTCGACCGCCGCGGACGAGTTGCGAGCCCGGAACCAAGCGTGAACTGCCCCCAAACCG
>JAGQIY010000204.1 GCA_020430865.1 Myxococcales bacterium | reverse complement strand
GCTCGCTGCCCAAGTAGCCCCAAACGCGACTCGGCCGCTGGATCCCTCCAGCGGCCGTCCGTCACTCGCTCAGCGGGCGTCACCCGCTCAGGGTCGTGGACTATTCCGCGTCGCCGCCTTCGCCCTCGCCTCCTGCCGCATCGCCCTTACCCGTCGGAGCGCCGTTCTTGTCCACCTTGGAGCAGTCCTTGAACGAGTAGCTCTGGTCGATCTTCGGGTCGTCGCCCCGCACGTGCCAGACCTGCTGGGCACCCCAGTCGAACTGAGGATCGAAGGAGATGCGCACCGTCTTGCCCTTGGTCAGGCCCTCCTTCTCCAGGTTCTTTGCCAGTTGCTTGATGGTGCACGTGGGCATCGCAGGCGGCTCCACGCCCTTCCACTGATTCGTGGCGTTCCAGCGACGGGAGAAGTCGACGAACGACGACGTGAAGACGTACTTGCGGATGCTGTCCTTGCGCACCGTCTTGGAGGGGGAGGTGACCTTGCTAGGCGAGATGTACATCACCTGCGCACCCTTGGAGACATCGACGGTGCCGTCGTTGCGAACCGCCTGGTAGTTCGTCGACCACCAGTAGGCGTCCTTCTTCCACTTCTTCGCGTTGGCGGCGACGCCGGTCATCATCACGTCACCGTCGGGGTTGTCCGAGGACTTCAGGCCCGCGGCGGAGTAGGTCATCTTGCCCTTGGGTGCGATGAAGCGGTTCTTGAGCATCTTGAACGCGAAGAAGCCGCCGCCAAGGAGCACCGCGACCAGCACGCCACCGATCGCGCGAAACATCGGGAAACCTCCGCCGCCGCTGGTCGTCGGCATCGCCATCGGTGGGGCCGAGGTGTTGGGCATTCCAGCGGCCATGCCACCCGGCACTCCGCCGGGCGCCCCGGGCTGGGGCGCGGCGCCTTGGGGCAGGTTGTTCTGGGTGTGGCACGACGGGCAAATGCCCATGCCCGCCTGGGGACTGATCCAAACCGTCGTGCCGCACTGGCGGCAAGGCACCTGAACGAAGCCGTAGTTTGCCATCGGAAGCTGTCTCCTTGCTCTCGGGATCTGGCTGCGCGATCGAGGAGACCAGCTGCGCTGTCCACGATCGGAAGTCCACAACCGGCGCCGCGCTCGGCACCGAAGACCACGCTACACGATGGAAGGCAGGCAGGATAGCCGAGCCTGCTGGGGCGTGCGATTTTCGAGTCGGTTCCCTGTGGACATACCCACCTGGCTTTCCCCAATCTCGAGCGTCTCTCGGGAATGACGAGCTCGGTCTCCCGCGTTGCTTCGACCGTGAGGTCGTGTCCTCTCGACTCCCGAAACCTACACTTCGCATGCGTCTTGCAGCTCTAGGTCTGTTCTTGCTGGCTAGCGGCTGCTCCAAGCACTCGGACCCTCAGCACGGAGCGACGGAGGAGCGGTCCTCGGCGTCACGACCGGGAGGTTCCGGCGTCACGTCCCCCTCCGGTGTTCCATCGGCGCCCGCTCGGCCGGTTCTGCGGAGCGTCGTGCTGTCGCCTCGAGCGTCCACGAAACCTCTGCTCGAGACCCTGGGCTTCGAGATCACGCACAGCTACGAGCGCAAGCGTCACACCTGGTTCCAGGTCGAACGTCTGAACTGGCAAGCTTCCGCGCGGAACGAGCAGGCGTTGTCAGAGCAGTCTGCGCCCGGCGATGTGCGGGGGTGTCCGCCTGGCATGCTGAGGGTCAAGGGAGCTTTGCTGCTGGACGCCAATGGGCATGACGATACCGACGCCGTGCAGCTGGCTCAGAACCAGAGCTGCAAGAAATGGCGTACCGAGGACCATGGAGTCAACGGTTTGTGCGACGGCTTCGATCGCTCCGACTGGCTCGAGCGCAGCCGAAGGCTCCAGCGACGGGCGATCGACGTGTGCGTGGATCGCTTCGAGTTTCCCAACGCGTTCGGCGAGTTCCCGCTGGTGGTCGTGACCTTCGCGGAGGCCGAGGGCTACTGCGAGCGCCTGAACAAGCGACTGTGTGACGAGAACGAGTGGACCCTCGCCTGCGAAGGCGAAGAGGGTGTCCCCTATCCGTACGGTTATGTTCGAGACAAGCAGAAGTGCAACATCGACGTGCTCGCCCCCGGCCCCGACAAGGACACCTTTCGTCCACGGACGACGGCGCACACTGCGTCCGGTGTGGACTTTGCTTGGCAGGGCAAGCGCTCGGGTGAGTCGAGCGCGTGCGTCAGCCCGTACGGCGTGTATGACATGACGGGCAACGTGGATGAGTGGACACGCAGCGTGCGACGGCATGGCTACCGCATGATCCTCAAGGGTGGTCACTGGGGCCCCGCGCGTCAGCGCTGTCGACCTCAGACGCGGGGTCACGGTCCGCACTACGTGCGCTACGATCAGGGGTTTCGCTGCTGTAGCGATCCCCAGCCGGACTGAGCGTGAGTCAATGGGCAGCGCGACGTCGCTCGTCTTCTTCCAGCACGCTCAGGGGCTTCAGCATGAACCAGGTTCGCGTGTTGCCCTGGAGGTTGAATACCTCCTCGCGCAGGATGCGATAGTGGTCCCGCCGATAGATGGCCATCGCAGCCGGGCGATCGGTCTCCAGGTACGCGTCGACACCGTGGCTGATCGCGCGTCGATTGAAATCTCTGAGCAGCGCTCCGCCGAGACCGCCACCCTGGGCGCTGGGATCCACGCCCAGCATGAACAGGTAGCAGTGCGGCTCGGTGATGTGGCGAGAGCGCAGGAAGACGTCCGCGATGATGATGCGGTGGACGTAGTGAAGCCCGGTCTCGAGCACGCCTCGCAGCATCATCCAGCCGGGGTCGCCCTCGGGGGGGAACTGCGTCGGCTCGTAGGCTAGCTGGGCGCCCAGCAACCGACCATCGCGCAACACGCAGCGCGCGATGGCGCCCACGCGACAAGCTTCGACGAAGCGAATGTAGAGGCGCTCGAGGACGTCGACGCGCTGCTCTTCGCTGACGTCATCGAAGATGGCCTGCATGCCCGGGTTCGTGGTGAAGGCGCGCGCGAGTACTCGAGCGGCGGTCACCACCTCGGAGGCCTGTATGTCTCGGATCTCGACGCCCCGCATCGGACAACCCTACACCGGGTACACCAGCGCGGGCGGCCAAAACGTGGTGCGGCGCGTTCGAGGTTCAGTCCTGGATGCAGCTGCCGCGCATGCGGACGAACAAGTCTCCGTCGACCCAGCCGTTCTCGCTGGGACCAATGCCGATGGCGCGCGCGATGTGGATCACGACGTCGCCCTGTCCCTCGCTCTGAGTGCGTACGTCGACCGAGTACTCCGTGTCGAGGAAGTCCGGCCCCACGTAGGCGACCAGGCGCTGCCAGTGGCCCTCGACGCGCTTGAGCTGGTCGAGTCGCACCGCGAGATCGAGCAAGCCGTCCTGGGACCAGCCCTCGATGGTCAGGGTGTTGCCCATGCCATCGCTGCGGGCCACGCGGAAATAGGAGCCGCAGACGTCTTGCGATTCCTTCTGGTCGTAGACGCTGTTCACGTCGACGCCGTCGAGTTGACCCACGGCGAGGGAGACGAAGTCTCCGTCCAGCGGGAGATCCGAGCCTGGCTCCGGTGGGTCCACCGGATCCGCTGGGTCCTCGGGTGGATCCGTGGAGAAAGGCGAGTCGGGGCGGGGGGCGGCCGACGTGAGATCCCCGGGGGGAGCGGGCGCGTCGGTGGGCTGCTCGGTCTCTCGATCGTCCGGCGAAGCGGCGCTCGGATCGCTCTCTTCAGAGCCCGTTTGAGACCAGGGGACGAACGCACAAGCGGTGCTCAGCGCACCAGCGACCATCAACCCCATCACTTGCGCCAAGGGAGCGGCGAACGGACTACGATTCAGCTTCATGGCAAACCTCCGAGCGAACTGGCGTACCTGCCCGGGAACGGCAGCGGAGTGAGGTCCTTGAACACTTGCTTGCGCTGGGACCGACACCTTTGGCACACAGTCGCCGACATGAGGGTCCGGCTGACTACCATCGCGGTCTCGCTGCTGCTCTCCTGCTGCAACCCGAGCGATCACCAGGACGCTCCGCCGCGGGTCCCGGAGAGCGCCAGCTCTCACGCGGCGATCGCGCCTCCGAGTGCTTCCGCTGACCCCGGGCCCCCCGCCGAACATGGTCCGGTGCGCTACCCGCGGGGATCAGTACATTCGCCGATTGTCGCTCGTCAAATTGACATGTGGAAAAAAGGCTGGGCGATGCACCCCAACCTGAAGGCGGATCGCTTCATCAAGGTCGGAGACTCCGTCACGGCCAGCGGCGACACCCTGTACTGCGTGCCGCGCAAGGCGAGTCTCGAGAAGCTGAAGCAGGACCACCCTGAGCTTCATGCGGTCGCCGAGTATTTCGGGGCGACCAAGCGCTACGGAGGATCGTTCGGCCACGAGAGCCAGGCGGCGGTGGTCGGGTGGAGCGCCTGGAACGCCATCGACGGCGTCAAGAACCGCCTCTGGCGAGAACAGACCTCCATGAACGCTCAGCTTGCGCTGGTGCAGTTTGGCACCAACGACATCGAGATCGGGGCGCTCCATCACTTCGCCGACAAGCTGTTCGACCTGACCGAGCAACTCGAGCGCGCGGGCACGCTGCCGATCCTGTACACCATCATGCGACGAGCGGATCGCGCCAGGGCCGCGCGAGAGGTTCCGCGCTACAACGCAGTGATCCGCGGGGTAGCGGTCGCGCTTCAAGCCCCGCTGATCGACTATCACGCGGCGCTTGAACCACTGCCCAAGCACGGGCTCTCGGGCGACGGGATCCACCCGTCGACCTATCAGGGCCCCGCGGGCCGCGACCCCTGCGACTTCGGCGAGCGCGGCCTGACCGCCGGCTACAACCTGAGGAACTGGCTCACGTTGCAGGCCCTCGATCGCCTGCACCGTGTTCAGCTCGGGGAGTACTCGGCGGACCACGTCACCGCATGGTCTGGAGATGGCTCCAGCAAGCGACCTTGGATCGCGCCTGGGCTGCCGCTGGTCGACTTCCAGCCGTTGGCGACGGAGCTCGAGCCGTCGCCTTGTGACTCGAAGCCAAGCCAAGGAGTGAGCTACCGGCTGAACATCACCGAGGCCGGGCGCTACCGCCTGCTGGGGTTCGACCGCGGTCTCGAGAGCGACGTTAGCCTGTTCGACGAGGCGACGCCCGACGCATGCGCTGGCAAGAACGCGCGCAAGCTGGTGTTGAACCTGGAGCCGGGCAGCTACCGCGTGGAGCTGCGGCGCGACTCACCCAAACCCAAGCAGAAGGGCGCGGACGATGGGCGTCCCGCACCGCTCCACGTCGGGGCTCTGCTCGTGGTCTTGCCAGAGCCTTGAGCTGGCGTGATAACGTGAGCACCGTGGCTGAACCCGCTGCTCGCATCTACCTGATCCCTGGAATGTTCGGCTTCGGGACGCTCGCGGGGTTCGACTATTTCGTGCACATGCGCCGTGAGCTCACCGAGCGCTACCGCGCCCGAGGCGAGGACGTGGTGATCGAGGTGGTGCCCACGCCACCCACATCCTCCATTCGCTACCGCGCGGCAATGCTCGCGGAGCAGGTCAGCGCGCACGCCACCGACGGGCTGCCGATTCACCTGATTGGACACTCTACGGGCGGCCTCGACGCGCGGCTGGTGCTGTCGCCGACCACGAACCTGCCGGTGCGCGACGAATAGCTCGAGTGGACGAAGCGGGTTCAGTCGCTGGTCACGCTCAACACGCCGTACTACGGCACGCCCCTGGCTGGCTACTTCGCGACCGTGTCCGGCACGCGGGTGCTGTATGCGCTCAGCTTGTTCACCGTCGTGTCGCTCTCTCTCGGGGAACCCAGCTTGGCCATCTTCTCCAAGCTGCTCGCGGCGCTGGGAGGCGTCGACGCGTTCATCGGCGGCGACTCGCGGCTGATCGGTCGCGCGACGGACATGGTGTTGCGCTACGTCGACACCGGAGGTCGTGGTGAGATCCGGGAGTTCCTGTCGAAGGTGCGCCACGACCAGGGCGGCGTGATCCAGCTCATGCCCGAGGCGCTGGACCTGTTCAACGCCGCAACCGAGGACAACGATGACGTGCGCTATGGCTGCGTCGCGGCGGCCGCACCACCACCGGTATCGCTGAGGGTGGCCAGACGGGTGCGCTCGCCCTACGCCGCGCTCACCGCCGGTGTCTACACGACGCTCTACACGTTCGCCTCTCAAGCGCACAAGCGCTACCCCTACGCGCTTCCCAGCGCCGCGGAGAAGCAACGCATCCGCGAAGGAGTCCGCACGGAAGTGGACGATCGCAGCAACGACGGCGTGGTGCCGACGCTCTCGATGCTGTGGGGCAAGCTGCTCTGGGTCGGTGAGGGGGATCACCTGGACATGCTCGGTCATTTCCACGACGACCGACCGGGCAGCTTGCATACGGACTGGATGACCTCCGGCGCGCACTTCGGGCCCGAGCGATTCGCCGAGATCCTCGACGAAATCGTCGCGTTTCAGCACGCCTAGGCGATGGCTGCGGCCCGATCCGGCAGGTCGGCGGGCTGCGTTCCAGCCATGCCCTGCGACTGTTGCCGGTCTCACGACGTCGATGCCGACACGACGGGATGGCGATCTCGGCTGCCGCTGATTTCCCGCTGTTGCCGGCGGGGACCGTGGCAGTATCCAGCTCATGAGGGTCTACAGCCTGGTCCTGGGGTTGGGTGTGCTGTGCCTGAGCTGCGGAAGCGACGGTGACTCGGCCGGTGCAGGAGGCACGGCGGCCAGCGGTGGACAGGGGGGCGGCGCTGGCTCCGAACAGGGAGGCAGCGGCGGTGGCAGCGGCGCGTCAGGCGGTTCCTCGGGGAACACATCGGGCGGCAGCGGCGGAAGTGGGGGCAGCGTTCCCGCCTGTTTGCGTGCGTGCTCCACCGCAGCTGATTGCGCCATGGGTTCTGCGCCTTATGACGCGGCCCACTATGCGTGCGAAGGCGGCGTGTGCAGGTGGCAGGGCTGCAAGGGGGACTCCGACTGCGCCGCGCTGGGGAACTACGTTTGCCGGGAACGTGATGGCTTGGCCCAGTGCGTGAAGGGCTGTAGCTCCCTGGGCGACTGCGGCAGCGACGCCCTCTACGACGACGCGGACAACTACAGCTGCACTGATGGTGGCTGCATCTACAGAGGCTGCAACCGCGAGGCCGAGTGTGACGCGCTCGGCGCTGACGTGGGACAGCCGTACACCTGCGCCGATCTGGGTGGGGGCTCCTTCTGCTTCCCCGAGTGCGTCACGGCCTCCGACTGCTCGCTCGGGCAACCTGGCCTCATGGATCGCAACTACGAGTGCGATCAGGGAGTGTGTCGCTACACCGGCTGCGTCGGTGACTCGGACTGCGCGTCCCTTGGGAACTTCGTCTGCCGCTGATCTCCCGTATCTGCGCACACGATACATGGCAGAATGGAGGCCATGAAGCTTTCCCACATGGTTTGGGGGTTAGGCGCGCTGTGCCTGAGCTGTGGCAGCGACGGAAGCTCGGCCGGGGGCTCGGGCGGCGCTGGCCAAGGTGGGACGGCGCAGGGCGGCTCAGGTGTGAACGGCGGCTCAGGAGCGAATGGCGGCTCTGGAGCCAACGGCGGCTCGAGTAGCGGAGCCAGCGGTGGCGGTGCGAACGGTGGAACCGGCAATCAGGTGCCTTGCGACGGCGAGCCGGAGCACTCCGGCGAAGGGACCTACTACGACGCTGACGGCTCTGGCAACTGCAGCTTCGATGCGTCGCCGAACGATCTGATGGTCGGCGCGATGAACCAGACGGACTATCAGGAGTCGGCCAGCTGTGGAAGCTGCGCGGCGATCGAGGGACCCAGCGGTAGCGTTACCGTACGGATCGTGGATCGGTGCCCGGAGTGCGCGCCGGGCGACATCGACTTGAGTCCTCAGGCATTCGAGAAGATCGCGCAGATCTCCCAGGGTCGAGTGGCCATCAAGTGGAAGTACGCGCCTTGCGGCGTGCAGGGCAACATCAAGTACCGCTTCAAGGAAGGTTCCAACCAGTGGTGGTCGGCGGTCCAGGTGCGCAACCACAGGAACGCCATCGCCAAGTTCGAGTTCGATTCGGGGGGTGGGACCTTCGTCGAGGTCCCGCGTGAGAACTACAACTACTTCGTGTACGCGTCTGGTATGGGGCCCGGGCCGTATACCTTCCGCATCACCGACGTGTATGGCAACCAGCTGACCGACTCCAACATCGCCTTTGCCGAGGCTCAAGAGGTCGCCGGCGCGGGCCAGTTCCCCGGCTGCAACTGAGCGCTCGCGGCTCGGCTCGAGCTGCCGCGTCGATCGAGCTGCCGCGTCGATCAAGCTGCCGCGTCGACCAAGAAGGCGTGGTTGGGTGCCGAAGCGAAGCGGTGATCTGGCCAGATGCTCACCAGGGAGTCGGCCATCTGGATGTCTCGGACCGTTCCCGAGCTGGTACGCCAGCGGAAAGGATACGGCGATCGCACCTCGAGCACGGAGCACTCCTCCAGGCTGCGCGCGACGCGCCAGCGCTCCGCGTCCTTTCGGGTGCGAAAGACGTACTCCTCAGCGGGCGTCGGGCGGTTTCTCCAGACCACGAAGCCTCGGTCACAGCTCGCGTCGCTGGCAAGACCATCGCAGAAATCGCAGACGAACGACACGAAGAGGGGAGTCATCGGACGTTTGCAGTTGGGACAGAACACGGTGATCCAGTCTGACACGACGCACGCGAATCTGCCGGTCCCGGAATGAGACTCGGTTAATCTCGTGACCTTGCAACCGCAGACGTCGCCCACTCACGCCGCAACGATCCAGTGTCAGCGCTGTGGTGCGGCGTACCGTCCGCCTGCACTGACGCCGCACGTCGACTGTCCCTTCTGTCGTCACCGCCAGGCGCTGGAGCCCGAGCGCCTCGCCGTGCTTCGCGGCTACGAGCGCCAGGTCGGTGAGGATATCGCTGCCGCAGAGAAACACGCACAGCATCAGGCCACCTACGAGAAGTGGTACGGAAAACCGGAAGAGCGGAAGAACCACACCGCCGAGTTCTTCATCGTCGCCGCGGTGTGCGCGCTGGTAGCTGGTCTCGTCGGCGGAGTGCTCGTGGCCGCAGACGTCGTTCAGCCGATGCTGCTCCCCACGATCGTGATCATGGGCGGTTTCCTGTCGGCAACTGCGGTCACCTACGGGCGCATGTTTCTCCAGATGTTCCGCAAGGTCGACGTGAAGCGAGGCCAGCTGACGGACGTGGTCGTCGCCTGTCCCACCTGCGGTGCGCCGGGCAGGCTCACACCAGGTGACGCAATCGACACCTGCATGCATTGCCACGCTGCGCTGGTCCCCGAACAAGGTGCGATGCAGCAGGGCCTGGACGCAGCTGCGCGCGCTCGGCGGCGAGCGGCGATTCATCACTACCGTACGGAAATAGAAACGCATGCGAGCCTCTACGGGGGCGGCTCCGGGCGCCACATCGCCTTCGTGGTGCTCGTGCCGTTCGCGTTGATGTTCACCGTCCCGAGCATCGGCATCACCTTCGAGCAACTCACGTCAGGCAAGCCGCTGAGGGTGGCTCCGCTGCTGCTGATGTTCGCCGTGTGCGGCACGCTCTGGGGTATCATCGCGATGTTGCTCTGGCTGCGCTGGTCCCGGCGTCAGGCGATCCGCCGCGGCCTAGCACCGCTCCAGCAGCAGTTTCAGGGCCGACTGGGCCACGGAACTCGCGCGCTCGCCGACTGGCTACTGGCGCACTGGGCGGGGCCCTTCCCCCTGCAGCGGCTCTATACCGGCGTGAATCACCACTTGCTGCGGGGGAAGGCTGGTGGCTTCGAGTTCCTCATCGACTTCCATCCGGCCAAGGCTGAACACATGGTGACCCGAGCAACTCTGATGATCCCGGCGGAGATCCCGGGGGTCAGCCCCATGAGCGTGGAGCACCAGGCGACGCTGGCCGCGCTTGGCACTCAGTTGCCAGCGGGAAACTCCACCGTGAATCAGCTGGCCCTCGGATTGCGACACGCCGGCTTCGACCTGCGTGTCAGTGAGGCGGGTCTCAGCGCCTCCGCCGACGAAGAGCTGATGCGTGCGCTCAGAAAGCGCCCGGAACGCCTCGCGGAGTGGAGCCAGGTGATCGCTCGGTGCGTCGAGCTCGTGCGCGCGCTGGGCGGACGCCCGGCGTCCTGACCGGTGTCGAGCACACCCTGCCCATCAGCCTGGCTAGGAGCGTGCCAGCGTCGGTGCGCGCAGTGGCAGCCACCCCAGGCGCTTGCTCCGAGACTTGGCTGCAGCACGCGCTGCCTTGATGCCCGACGCCAGGCAGGGAGAGACGCCGGGACCGGTGACCCCCGACCCCGCCAGGAACAGGCCTTCGACTGGGCCCTTCGCCGAGTACGCGTTGGGGCCAAACTGACTGGGGATCACCGCGGGACCGTAGATCCCCCCGGCAACGACGCCCGCGAAGTGCATGTTGCTGAGCGGCGTGGAGACATCCTCCACGACCACGTCTCCGATCACGCCGGGCCAGCGGCGGTCGACGGCGGCACGCAGCGTAGCGGCCGTCTCGGCCTTGAACGCCTCGTACTCCTCGCCGCGCTTCAACGCCCTCTCGTTCTGCCACTTGGCGAAGGGCGCGAACGGCACCAGGGTCACGACCTCGAGGGTGCTCATGCCCTCGGGCGCCATCTGGTTGGTGTCGTCCTTGAGGGAGTTGGGGGAGAGGAAGAAGGCGTAGTCCTCCGGAAGCTCTGTCCCTCGCAGCGCATAGCCGAAGGCCTCGTCGAGGTTCCAGGTGTGGTAGTCCCAGACGTTGAACGCGCCGAGCCCATGCTGTCTGAGGTCGCGGTTCATGCCGTAGTAGAGGCACAGCGAACCGACCGACGGCAGGTTCTTCGCGACCTTCTTCTGGAGCTTGCTGGGGACGACGTCGGAGTCCAGCAGGCGCCCGTAGGTCAGCGTGGGGTCGATGTTGCTGATGACTACATCCGCAGGGAAGTACTCGCCGTCGGTCAAGGTGACCCCGCTGACCCGACCGCCCTCGGTGTGGATCCTCGCCACCTCGGCGCGTCGCTTGTAGACGACGCCGAGCTTGCGCCCCGCATCGACCAGACCATCGCGCAGGCTACCGCTGCCTCCGCGAGGAAACCAGCCGCCGCTGTCGAGGTAGTGCGCCAGGAGCCCGACTCCGAGCAGCGCCGGCGCCTGGCTCGGGGGTAGCCCATAGTCCCCGCACTGCGCGCCGAGCACGCTGCGCAGTCTGGGGTTCTCGAAAGTGCGGTCCAGGTACTGACCGTAGGTTTCGAGCGCCAGGCGCGCGATGCGCGGTACGTTCATCAGCTTCCTTGCGCCGCTCGTGTCAGAGCGCATCAAGGGCAGCATCGCGCGGACGACGGCGAAGTAGCGGTCCAGGTCTGACTGATCCTCAGGGAAAAGCTCGAGCAGGTTCGCCCGGTAGCGATCCACGCCCTGGGGAACCTTCACCTCGAAGTCGGGGAAACGCAGCAGATCGAAGCACTCAGGGTCCATGGGCGCCATGATCGCAGCCGGGTCGAGACCACAGCGCTCCAGGACGCGATACATGTCGCCACCGGGATCGCACTGTCCGACGTAGTGCACGCCGGGATCAAAGTGGAACTTCTTTCGCTTGAACGGGTTGAGGAACCCACCGAGCTGCTTCTCGCGCTCGAGCGCGACCACCTCGAACCCCGCCTGAGCCAGGCCCACCGCCGCCGTCAGTCCGCCTGCCCCGGTGCCAATCACCACTGCTCGCTTCGTCATCTGCCGATCTCCTGGAACTCGCCGCACCGTCCTGGCCAGCCGCCTGGCGAATGTAAACGGCGCTAACAATGTTATTGGTGTTTACATCGCGACGGCCGTCGGGTCAAGCGGGACAGACGCTGCGCCTCACCCCCAAACCCCTCAGCGGCGGCTTCAGTGGCGGAAACGCCAGCAGATCCGTGCTGCCTGGCGGTGTATGAACTCAGCGATGACCAGCTCGTATCACCACGGAGCTCTGCGCGAGACGCTGCTCGACGCGGCGGTGGAGCTGGTGAGTGAAGCGGGTGGGGACGCGCTCTCGTTGCGTGAGCTGGCGCGGCGCGTCGGGGTGAGCAGCGCGGCGCCATATCGCCATTTTCCGGACAAGGACGCCCTGCTCAGGGCGGTTGCTGCGCGGGGCTACCAGCGCTTCGATCGTGCGCTCGACGAAGCCTCCCGGGAGGGGGCAGAGGTGTCGGCGCTCGAAGCCGTCGAGCAGCTTGGCGTCGCCTATGTTCGATTTGCCGCGCGGAATGTGAATCTGTTCCGGTTGATCTTCAGTCCCATCGGTCGATCCGCTGGTCACGACCCGGAGCTCGATTCAGCCTGTCGGCGATCGGCGGAGCACCTCCCTCGCTCTCTGGAGCGCTTGCAGCGTGAAGGCATCGCCACGTCGATCAACCTCCAGGAACTCACGGAGCTGGCGTGGGCCCTGGTACATGGCGTCGCCATGCTCTACCTGGATGGCCTGGTTGGCGATGGTCAGCCAGAGAGCGCCGAGGCCGCGGCCGAGCGGGTGACGCGACACCTGGCGGGACTGTTCCGTGCGGATTGAATCCAGCGTTCCATCGACCGGCTCGAGCTGGGCGTTCGGTGCCGGATCCTCCGTCTCGCGAATCGATCTCGGTGGTTCGTCGCGATGCTGAATGCGGGACTCCTCCAGGGCCGATATGAGGCGAGCGGCACCCACTGACCCCCCCGTGGAACGGGGGATGAGCGACCTGCGGCCTGACGGGCGCGTGTTCCAGCAGGGGGACGGAAAAAAAAGAGCCGCGCCCCTTGACCCGCGGAGAAGCGAATTTAACGGAATGTGCCGAGCTTCTTCACGGGAGTCGGCCTGCGCCGACCCGCGTGGAGCCTCGCGCGCCCGGAGCGCTGGCAGCCCGTCCTGTTCTTGCAGAGGTAGCCGGCGCTCCGGGCCGGGGCCGGCCATGGCCGCGCGGCGATTCATGCGGATCCATGCGTGGACCGGGGCCGTCTTCTCATCAACCTGGAGGAGCAATGAAGATTCGACCCCTACACGACCGCCTGGTTGTCAGGCGCGTCGAAGAAGAACAAGTGACCAAGGGCGGTATCGTGATCCCCGACACCGCCAAGGAGAAGCCGATCGAAGGCGAGGTGATCGCCGTGGGCAACGGCAAGTTGCTCGACAACGGCGAACTGCGCGCGCTGGGGGTGTCCGCCGGGGACCGGGTGCTCTTCGGCAAGTATTCAGGGACCGAAGTGAAGATCGACGGCGAGGAGCACCTCATCCTGAGAGAGGACGACGTGCTCGCCGTCGTGGACAAGCAAGGCAACTGAGGACGGAGGTATCGAATGTCTGCGAAAGCCATCATGTACGACTCCGCTGCCCAGCAGAAGATCCTGGGCGGCGTGGACGCGCTCGCCAACGCAGTGAAGGTCACCCTCGGCCCGCGCGGCCGGAACGTCGTGCTCGAGAAGAGCTGGGGCTCTCCGAAGATCACCAAGGACGGCGTGAGCGTCGCCAAGGAGATCGAGCTCAGCGACAAATTCGAGAACATGGGCGCCCAGATGGTGAGCGACGTCGCGTCGCACCCGCCGGCCCTCGCTGGGGATGGGACCACGACGGCAACCGTGCTGGCCCAGGCGATCGCCCGAGAGGGCATGAAGCTCGTTTCCTCGGGGCATAATCCCATGGAGCTGAAGCGGGGCATTGACCACGCCGTGGCCCGCGCCATCGACGAGCTGCGCTCGCTGAGTCGGGACGTGAGCGACGACAACGAGCTGCGTCACGTCGGCACCATCAGCGCCAACGGAGATCATGCCGTGGGCGAGATGCTCGCCGAGGCGATGAACAAGGTCGGCAAGGAGGGCGTCATCACCATCGAAGAGGCGAAAGGCTTGGAGACCACCCTCGAGGTCGTCGAGGGCATGCAGTTCGACCGCGGCTACCTCTCCCCCTACTTCATCACCGACTCCGAACGCATGAAGTGCGTCCTCGAGGACCCGTACATCCTCCTCTCGGAGAAGAAGATCTCGAACATGAAGGACCTGGTACCGGTCCTGGAACAGATCGCCCGAGAGCAGAAGCCGATCGTGATCGTCGCCGAGGACATCGACGGCGAGGCCTTGGCCACACTGGTCGTCAACAAACTGCGAGGCACGTTGCAGTGCCTTGCGGTGAAGGCGCCAGGCTTCGGAGACCGACGCAAGGAGATGCTCAAGGATCTGGCCGTGCTCACCGGAGGTCAGGTGATCAGCGACGACCTCGGGCTCAAGCTGGAGAACGTCTCCGTCAGCGACCTGGGGCGCGCGAAGCGCGTCGAGTCCGACAAGGACAACACGACCTTCGTGGACGGAGCCGGGAGCACCGAGGAGCTACGCGGTCGCGTAGAGCAGCTGCGCAAGCAGATCGAAGTGACGACCAGCGACTACGACCGTGAGAAGCTGCAGGAGCGCTTGGCCAAGCTGAGCGGCGGCGTCGCCGTGATCAAGGTTGGAGCCGCGACCGAGAGCGAGATGAAGGAGCGCAAGGACCGCGTCGAGGATGCGATGTACGCGACGCGTGCCGCGGCCGAAGAAGGCATCGTCCCTGGCGGAGGCGTTGCGCTCGTGCGTTGCCAGCGCGCGCTGGACTCGCTGCAGCTCTCAGAGGAGCAGCGCGCGGGGGCGAAGCTCCTTCGCAGGGCGCTCGAAGAGCCGCTCCGGCAGATCGCCGCGAACGCGGGCTTCGAGGGCTCGGTCGGCGTGAGCAAGGTGCGCGAGAGCCAGGGCGCGTTCGGCTTCGACGCGGCGACTGGCGAGTATCGCGATCTGCTCCAAGCCGGCGTGATCGACCCGACGAAGGTGGTGCGCACGGCCCTCGAGAACGCCGCGAGTGTTGCTGGCCTGTTGTTGACGACTCAGGCGCTGGTGG
>JAGQIY010000203.1 GCA_020430865.1 Myxococcales bacterium | reverse complement strand
GCGCTGAGACGCGCGCGCTCCTGCGCGAAGCCGAAGTCGAGGATCACCGCCTTGTCGGCGGTGACCATCACGTTGCCCGGCTTCAGGTCACCGTGGACGAGTCCCTGGGCGTGGATCGCGGCCAGTCCCGCCGTGGTCTCGCTGGCGATCTTGCGGAACTCGTCCGACGTGTACCCGCCCTGAGCCTTGCGACGCCGGATGTGTGTGTGCAGCGTCTGGCCCGGGATGTGCTCCATCACCAGGATCGGACCCCATGGACTCGGGGCGAGGTCGTGCACGCGGCACACGTTGGGATGACTCACGCTGCGCGCCAGCAACAGCTCCTGGCGTAGCGCCTCGTCGTCGCCAGGCATTCGGCTCTCCTCGCGCACGATCTTCAGCGCCACGGTTTGTTGCGTGCTGCGATCGTAAGCGAGGAATACCTCGCCCATGCCACCCTTGCCGAGGCTCTGTCGGATCTCGTAGCGGTCGTTGACGATCGTGCCGTGACCAAGCGGGGGTAGGTTGCGTGCGCCAGCCATGCCGGAAAGAGCTTACCTGTAGTGCGGTCTTGCTGTCGTGCCGTCGAGTGGCTCGAGGAGTCAGGAAACCCAGGGCGACTTCGGCGGCGATAAGTACGTGTCAGCTCGCACCTTTAGAGGCGCAGAGTAGAGGCTGGTAGCCTCGTCGATCTGTGACTGTTCTGCAATCGAAAGCCAGGTTTTCGGGGGTGAGGGACCGCTCGGGGTCACTTCTTCTGGCATCACCACCCCAGGGACAGCCCCCAGCGTGAACCCGCGATTTTCCCAGGTGGGCCGGCTTGGGTTGGACGGGAGCCCCGGGAAGCGTGCTATGGGGGTCACGCGTCACACGCCGTGACGCTCCCCGAGGCAAGGGAAGCTGGTGTGAGACCAGCACGGCCCCCGCCACTGTGACCGGTACTGAGGTGACGTCAGCTCTTCGCGAGCCGGCGCAACGCCACTGGAGCAGCCGAACGCGCCAAACCGCGCAAAGGTCAGGCTCTGGGAAGGCTCACTGAAGGTTCGACCCGGAAGTCAGGAGACCGAGCCTCGAGGACGAACGGTAGCCCTTCGGTTACCCAACCCATCCAAATTGCTCTGCGGGGTGTCAGGGCCGGGTGTCGCAACGGCTCGGCCTGCCCGCAGAATGCGGGTTGCCTCGCCTCGAGCTTCGCCTACCTCGCCCCCAGGGCCCCTGTCGCGGGCGGCGACAAGAGTAGGCAAATGAAGCATAAAGCACTGTATTTACTGATTTTTTTGGCATTCACCAGCGGCTGCGGTGAGGACGAAACGCTGAACTCCAGCACGGCGACGGGAGGCCAAGCGGGCACCGACGCCGGCGGCGCCTCGAGCGCGGGTTCGGGAGGCAGCTCCGCAGGGGCGGGAGCGGGCGGCTCGATCGCTGGGGCTGGCGGCAGCGCTGGAAGCGGGGGAGCCGGCGTTGGTGGGGCCGGGGGCACGGGCGGGTCCAACGCTGGCGCCGGGGGTAGCGAACCGACCGCGCCTCGGCTGTTCGTCTCGGCGACGGACTTCGCGACGGCAACGGAGGTCGTCGCGCTCACGCTGGACGGCACCCAGACCGCCCGCCTCGAGCTCGACGATCCGGACAGCGTGGTCACGGTGTCCGGCGGGCGCGCGTTCGCTCTGGAACGCACCGCGGCGGTCGTTCACCCGCTGGACGTGGACGGCGCCGCGACCGGTAGCAGCATCGATCTCGGCACCGCCGTCGCCAGCGCCTCCAGTCAGAACCCTCACGACGTCGTGGTGGCGACAGGGACGAGTCCACTAAAGGCGTATGTCCCGCTGTATGACGCTGGGCATGTCGCCGTGCTGAACCTCGACGACAACACGCTGACCAAGACCATCGACCTGACGGGCTTTGGGGACACGCTGGACACGGACGGCGGAGTCGAACCGGACTATGCGTGGTTTGATTCCTCGAGGAATCGCATTTGGTTCACGCTCGCGCGTATCGACCTGAGCACCATCATCGCACCGGACTACCAGCTAGCCTGCACGGGCAGGAGCCTGCTGATGGCCCTGGACGTGACTGACGACAGCATCGTCGACCTCAACGGTTCAGATCCCGGCGTCGGCCTGGAGCTACTGCATGTCGCGCCGACCTCGGTGCACTACGTGGAGAGCAGCGACACTCTTTACGTCTTGAGTTCCGGCTGCTTTGGCAACGGAGCCAGCGCGCGTAGCAGCCTGGGCGTGAATGCGATCAAGCTGTCTGACCTCCACCAGACCGAAGCCCTCGCGCCTGCTGGAGACGCCTTCTACTCCACGCTGCTCTGGAACCCCGACCAGGTGCTGCTTCAGAGCTTCGCGGGCTTCACGGAGGAGGGGCATTCCTGGAACACGACCGACTCGACCCTGGGTGCCCAGGTGTCGTTCGTCCCCGACGCAGCCACCACGGATGGGCAGGGCACACTCTACGGTGTCGACACCGTCTCCGACGGCACGAACACCACGTTCGAGGTCGTGCGCGTCGACGCAGCCACGGGTGCGCGCAGCGTGATCGCTCAGAACCCGTTCACCTCTGGCCTCGGCTACACAGGGAGTTCGACCTTCCGCCCGTGACGCCGGAACGCCGGGCAGCGGAACTAAGCGCCCGGCGTCTCGATGTCACACCACATCAACAGCTGGGGTCGCTGAGAGGCGGCCTCGGCTGCCGACAGTAGCCCGAGGCCAAGCAAAGCAAGCTGCGGCTGGACCGACGCCTCGAGCCCGCTCGGGGACGCGAGCCGTGCGAGGAGACTCGCGAAGCGATCTCCCAGGCTCGCGCGCGCGCCGACCAACGACAGCGGAGACGGCAGGCTGCGGGGCGCGATGGCGATCACCTCGGCCTTGCGCCCGTTCTCACCGATTCGTTGCCGTATGGCTTCAAGCGCGCGGTCGAGGCCCCCAAGCTCGTCGACCAGGCCCCGCTCGAGCGCAGCGCTGGCGCTCCACACCCGACCTCTGGCGAGCGGCTCGATGTCTTCGAAGCTCCGCCCCCGGGCATCGGCGACCGACGTCACGAAGCGCCGGTACCCAGCATCGATCAGGCTCTCGAAGCGGGCCTTCTCGCTCACGCTGAACGGCTTGAACGCGGACAGCATGCCGGCATGCGCGCCCCGCGCTTCATGCTGGAAGCTGACACCGAGGCGCGTGGCGAGGCGCTCGATGATCAGCCTCGCCGCGACCACGCCGATGGAACCGGTGATGGTGGAAGGCTGCGCGATCAGCCGCTGTCCACCGAGGGCGATCATGTAGCCGCCGCTCGCCGCGATGTTCCCCATGTAGGCTACGACTGGCTTCTTGCGTGCGAGCTTCTTCACGGCGCGGAGAATGCGGTCAGAGGCCAGCGCGCTGCCACCGCGCGAGTCGATGTGAACGACCACTCCCAGCGCCTTGGGGTCGCTCTCCACTTCCTCGAGGATCTCTCGAAACTCGTCATCGACCACGAACTCGCCCAGCTGTGGAGCGCCTGGACCCTTGCCAACAATGGCTCCGCGCATCTCGACGACGGCGACGTAGGGCCGTCGGACCAGTGGACGGAAGCGCACGCGTCGACGTCGCGCGTAGGCGGCGACGGATACCAGTCGGGCGCGCGGCGCGTCCTCTGACACCGGAAGCGTGAGCTCGGCACTGGCCAGCACCTGCAACAGCGCCTCGTCATCCAAGACGCCATCAACCAGTCCCACCGAGGCGGCGTCCTCGGCGTCATAGGGCGCGCCATCCACCCATTCCCGTGCGCGCTCGGGAGTCACACCGCGACCGCCGGTCAGGGCTTGGAGCAGCCGCTCGTAGGCATCATCCAGGAGTGCGCCGAGCTGCTCACGCTGGGCCGCGCTCATCTCACTGCGTGTGACGAACTCCATCGCGGTCTTGTACTCGCGACGCGCGTACACGTCGGGCTCGACTCCCAGGCGATCCAGCGCTCCCTTGAGATACGGAGAGTCGACGGAAAATCCGAGCGGCAATACCCACGTCTCATGGCCCAGGTAGACGCGATCGGCGACCGAAGCCACATACAGCTCGCGGTTGCCGGCGCCCAGAGGCAAGAAGGCTATCAGCGGTTTGCCCCGAGCACGCCACCCCTCGAGCACCTCACGCAAGCTCGTGGCCACCGCCGCCCCGAGACTCGCGTGTCGAAAGCTGACGACCAGACCTCGCACTCGTGAGTCGAGCGCGGCGAGTTCGAGGGTCTCCCGGAGCGCATGCACGGAAACGACCCGCGGCCCCCGCTGCCAGAAGCGGCGTCGAGCGGCGATTTCCACCACCTGTCCATCGAGCTTCAGCGCAAGGAAACCACCCCTGGGGCAGGCACGGCGGGACCGCAACGCGCGTAGGGGCCACCACAAGAGCAGCCAGATGTTGACCAGCACCGACCAAAGGAAGCGCACGCCGCGAAACCTTCGCCCATCGTCCCCCGCCGTCAATCGACAAACCAGCAAGCGACGCCGAACTGGACACCTCAGGCCATCGAGGCCGCGGCGGGCTCAGCGGCGCAGCAGGGGATCAGCGCCGCCGATCAAAGCGTCAAGCGCGTCGGTCCGATGCTGATCAACGCATCGCCAGGCTCGAGCGCGAGGTCCTGGGCAGGGTTGAGTAGCGTCTCCCCCTTGCGCAGCAGGCCGACGGGAAGGTGCCCCTGCTTGACGCAATGATCGCGCAGCGCGCTGAACTTCCCCTCTTCCTTGGACGGCGTGAGGTAGAGCTGCTGGCCGTGGGTGTTGCTGGTCAGCTCGTGTAGCAGCTCCTGCACGCCTGGGTTCAACAACTCGTGAGAGATGAAGTGGGCGTCGAAGCGCGAGGTGCAGACGATCGAGTCACAGCCCGCCTTGCGCAGTAGCTCCTGGGTCGCGAAGTCCACGCACTCCACGACGGTGTGGACGCCCGCGGTGCGGGCCTCGACCGCCAGCGTGATCGCGACGCTGAGGTTGTCCGAGTGGGGATCGCCCGGGTTCTTCGCCAGGATGATCGCGTAGGCTGACTCGTCCAGGCTTGCTCGGGTGAGCGTCTCGTCGCGCGTGGGGTTACCCCTGACGAAGTGCACGTGACGTTCGACCAGCTCCACGGGGAGCTCCGCGAGCTCCTCGTCGACCAGCACGACCTCACGATGGGTCCCGAAGTTCGAATCTGCCCGCAGCTCCGACATGAGCCGTTCGAACTTCGCCAGCCCCGGGAAGTTGAACACGACCAGGTGATCCTGCAGCTTGTGAGCGCTCATTCCTCGCACCTCTTTGGTCTTTGCCTCGACCAGCGCGCTCGCGGCCAAGGACAGAACGTAGCCGAGCAAGCCGATGCCAAAAAACATCAGCGGGACGGCGACGAAGAAGCGCCCCTCCCAGGTCGACGGATAGTAGTCGCCGTAGCCGACGGTGGTGACCGTCACGAACGAGTACCAGAACGCATCCCCCCAGCCGAGGTCCGGTTTGCTCGGCAGCTCGAAGTAGAGGAAGCCGGCAGCGCCGTAGAGCAGCACCGCGACGATCAACACGCCGACCTTGAATGGCGCCGGCGGGGTCCGCAGCATGCGCCGGGAAAAGAACCGGAGGAACAGCGTCATTCCGACTTCCGGCTCCATTCGCGGCTCAGGAGCTCGGCGCGCTTCGCCATGTCCGACTCCGACCACAGTCCCACGCGATCCGCCTTCGCCCTGGCCTGCTCTTGCAGATACATGCTCATGGATCCGAACGGATACACCGTATAGACCAAGACCAGCCCCCGCTTGACCATGTCGAGCGCGACGTCTTGGTCGTCGACGAACAGCTCGGCCAGGGTCCGCCCGTGGGCGTCGGTGGGAGGATCGTGCAGCAGCACGCGGATCGGCTTGTCCTTCAATAACCGCGTGAGCTCGCTCACCGCCTCGCGGCCGAAGCGCGAAGCGTCCCCAGGGTCGCTCTTCGGATCGAAGGCCTTGATGCCGATCAGGCGCACGGCGACTCGCTGCTCGCCCTTGACGACGACCAGGGAGTCGCCATCGACGACCTCGGCGAGGCCCACGATATCTCCAGTCGCCAGACTGGACTCACTGCTCTGTACCTGGCGACGGCGCCCTTCCGCGCCGAAGCCGAAGACGACGGATGCGGCAAGGAGGACCATCACCAGCAGCCAGAATGACTGCGTGCCTCGATCCACGGCGGCAAGCTATCACAGGGGGAAAGCCCAACGCGAGCACGCGCGCCACGTCCGAAGTCTCCTCGACCACGAATCCAGCCAGAAATGCGGTTCGTGGACGCGGGAACAGCGAGGGGAACAGCGACGGCGACGGGGCCGTGCTGGCGAGGCTCGGGAGCCACACCAGCGGTCCTCACCCCCGATCGCGTGAGCTGAGACCGGACTGTGAGCTCGGGTGGCTGCCTGGCTGGCAGACGATCGGGGGTGGCTCGGCGACGCCACGATACCTGGAGAACCTGAGCGGCGGCAATCGGTCGTTGCGAACTCATATCCGCACGGCAATGTAGCTCCACGTGCGCTCGCCCACGCTGCCGACTCCGGGAGTGGTTGCAAGGTTCCACACGGGCTCGATAACGCCACACTTCCTCCCCGCGACTGGCGCCCGCGCTCCGGAGCCTTCGCGGGGGATCTTCGGCGCGGTCCCTGCAAAGACCTCGATCGCGGGCACCGAGAACGCCGTCGCGGATGCGCCGTTCGGATCGCTGATGACGTGCGCCGCAGAGGAGATGAGCTATGCTTGAAGAGATGCGGTGTATCACTGGAACGAGTGCGACCCGCGCCCCGGTCACCACCAACTCACCAACCCCGATCGCGCGCTGGCGTGTCGGAGCGTTGGCTGTGTTCGCTTTGTGTTTGGGGAGCGGGTGCGCAGCTTCCCAGCCCCCCAGCCCCAAGGCACCCCCGCGAGCGATCGAGCCGCGCACGGAGTACGATTCTCCCAGCGAGGTGCCGGAGCACCTCGCCCCACCTCCCGCCTACGGCAACAAGGTGGTGATGGCGCGCGCTCCAACGGCGACGACCACCTACTGAATGCGAGCGACTTCCCACGCGCAAAACTCAAACCTGAGGTTGAGTTCAACTTTGGTCGCGCTCGGAGGCGCTCGGGCGCGCGAAATCGTGAACGTCCAGGTCAGACTGCGCGGTTCATTTCCCTACACGTCGCAAAGCTGTCACTGAGTGATAAGAAAAACGAACGCTCAATCGTAAAACCACCCCTCGGGGGGTTCTCTCGGGCGTGCGTTCGGCGCTTGCTTGATATAATGAGCAGTTCGTGATCGGTAGTGCGCCAGGCCGTGGCCTCGGAGAGGTCCATCCCGGAGATCGCCTCGGTCGCTACGAGATTCTTCTCGCAGTGGCCCAGGGCGGGATGGCGCGCGTGTGGGCGGCGAAGCAACACGGACAGCGTGGCTTCAGCAAGGTGGTCGCGATCAAGACCATCCTCCCCAATCTCGCCGAGGACGAGACCTTCGAGCGCATGTTCCTCGATGAGGCTCGTGTGGCAGCGGGAGTACACCACCCCAATGTCTGCGAGATCTTCGATCTCGGTGAAGAAGACGGGGTGCTCTACCTCGCCATGGAGTGGGTCGAGGGGGAGAGCCTCGCGCGCCTGCTCAAGCCTGGAACGGGAGTCGAGGGAGCGCTGCCGCAGAGGCTCAACGCCCGTCTAGCGGCGAAGATCATCGCCGAAGCATGTGGCGGCCTGCACGCCGCGCACGAGCTGACGGACGACCACGGCAATCGCTTGGACGTCGTCCACCGGGACGTTTCCCCGCAGAATATCCTCGTGGGCTCGAACGGCTCCGTGAAGGTCATGGACTT
>JAGQIY010000202.1 GCA_020430865.1 Myxococcales bacterium | reverse complement strand
CGTGTTACTTGGAACGCCCGTGATGGAGAACACACGGTGAGTCGGCGAACTAAGTTCGTCCTGGTCACCGGCGGTGTCGTCTCGTCGATCGGCAAAGGGTTAGCAGCAGCTTCGATCGGAGCCTTGATGGAAGCGCGCGGACTGCGCGTCACCCACATGAAGCTCGACCCCTACATCAATGTCGATCCCGGGACGATGTCGCCGTACCAGCACGGAGAAGTCTTCGTAACGGATGACGGGGCCGAGACCGATCTCGACCTCGGCCACTACGAACGTTACACGTCGGCGCGCTTGTCGCGCGCCTCGAACCTCACGACCGGGCGCATCTACGAGGCGGTGATCTCGAAGGAGCGACGGGGTGAGTATCTCGGCGCCACGGTGCAGGTGATTCCGCACATCACGGATGAGATCAAGGCGGGGATCCGGCGCGCCAGCAAGGACGCCGACATCTGCATCATCGAGATCGGCGGGACGGTGGGCGACATCGAATCGCTGCCGTTCCTCGAAGCCATCCGTCAGCTGAAGGTGGAGGAGGGCAACGAGAACGCAGTCAGCGTCCACGTGACGCTCGTACCTCACATCGCCACTGCCGGCGAGCTCAAGACCAAGCCCACGCAGCACTCCGTGCGGGAGATGCGGGAGATCGGCATTCAACCCGACATCCTGATCTGCCGCTGCGACCGTCCGATCGCGCGCGGTCTCAAGGAGAAGATCGCGCTGTTCTCCAACGTCAAGGTGGACAGCGTGATCTCGGCGGTGGACGTCGGTTGCATCTACGAGCTTCCGCTCGTGCTGCACGCTGAAGGGCTGGATGACCAGATCGCGGAGCGACTGAACATCTGGTCGCGCTCGCCAGACCTTGCCGCATGGAAACGAGTTGCTGACCGCTTCAAGAAGCCAGGGGACGGCAGCGTCAAGATCGGAATCGTTGGCAAGTACGTGCACCTAAAGGACAGCTACAAGTCCCTGCACGAAGCTCTGGTGCACGGTGGGCTGGAGAACGACGTCAGCGTCCAGTTCGAGTACATCGACTCCGAGCAGCTCGAGGGCGGCAATGCAGCGTCGATCTTGGTGGGGCTGGATGCCATCCTCGTCCCCGGCGGCTTCGGTGACCGCGGCGTCGAGGGAAAGATCTCGGCAATCCGCTTCGCGCGCGAGAACGGTGTGCCCTACTTCGGCATCTGCCTCGGGATGCAGCTCGCGGTGATCGAATTCGCGCGCAACGTCGCGGGGATCGAGAACGCCACCAGCTCTGAGTTCGAGAAGGACGCCAAGCACGCGGTGATCGATCTAATGCCCGACCAGCGCGGCGTGACCGACAAGGGCGGCACGATGCGACTCGGCGCATACCCGTGCGAGATCAAGGCAGGCACCAAAGCCGCCGAGGCCTACGGCGAACTCAAGATCAACGAGCGCCACCGGCACCGCTACGAGTTCAACAACGAGTACCGTGAGACCCTGGAAGGCAAGGGCCTGGTGCTGAGCGGGCTGTCGCCGGACGGGCGCTTGGTCGAGCTCGTGGAGCTGCCAAACCACCCCTACTTCGTTGGCTGCCAGTTTCACCCCGAGTTCAAGAGCCGTCCCATGTCGCCTCACCCGCTGTTCTCCAAGTTCGTGACGGCCGCCATCGCCCGCCGCGAGGAGATCAAGCAGGCGGCACAGAGCGACCCCAAGGACGCTCCAGAGGCCGGCCTGAACTGAGCGCCACGCGGCCTGCGACGACGGCCCGATACCTGCCCGCGAGGGTCTGGTGTCGGGCCGTTTGCCTTTTGTCTGGTCGGTGGGTCGCAGACAGCCGGTCGGATCCTGGCGGACGAGGGGGGCTCGGGGCGCTCTCAGGGCTCCGCTGAAATCCATCGTCTCGTCGAAATATTCGGCCCGCTCGGCGCAAGTGGATTGCGAGACCCTCGAGGGCCCATCGGTCACCAGGCGGTGCGACCCAGCGCCGGGACACGTGCTCACCGACCTTTCTGAGTTCTTGTGTCACGCCCCCCCGCGACGAGTGCTTGACCAGTGAAGCCTCGCGGGCGGCCCTCGGCCGCTCTCCCGCCTATGTTTCCACATAACAATAATTGACGACGTCGGCTCTCGAGGAGGGCGGTCGTCCCCCGCGTCGAGCTGCACCCGGCAGCGACGTCACTCACAACCGCAGCCCAACGAACCTCGCGGCGACGCGGGGCTCCATCCTGACCTCGGAGAAGACCATGAACAGCAACCAGCCTTCTGCCACTCGCGCCGCATCCTCCAGGCTCGGAACCATCGGCTTCCTGACGACCTGCCTGCTCGGCGTTTCGCTGTCAGCGTGTTCTGCTCAGGTAGAGAACACGCATCTCGATTCGCCGCACGGAAACTCTCGTCGAGCTCTCACCATCGAGACGACGGACACCATCCTGGGCCAGCGTCCCCGAGGGACCGCGCCCACGCCCCCCGATTTGCGGATGCCGATGCCGGATGCCGAGCGTCTGAGCCGGGAGGAGCGAGCGACGCGGACAGCCGCCGCCCAAGCAGCCTTGAGCCGAGCTGGCCGCATCGGCTCGAAGTCCATCGGCCAGTCCGCTCGCTGGTCGAGCCTCAACCACTGAGTCAGCGCCGGCGCGGAGCCAGGAGCCAGAGCGCTGGGCCGGCCTGGACCTGAACGCGCTCGGCCTCGAGCAAGTCACCGTCCAGCACCCAGGGACCTTTGCCGCGCGGGAACTGGAGAAGGAGCTGTGAGGACAGGCCATCGAAGCCGCCTCGCCCCTTGAGGGGCATGCCGCGCAGCACACGATGCACCTGGGGGCCGAGCTGCCTGGGGCCCAACGCGGACGCGACGACGTGAGGTCTTTGCCAGTCCTCCCCCGCGCGGTAGCAGACCTGCATGCCGAGGCCAGCGTCGCGGATCACCGAACACAGGACCAGGCTGAAAGCCTCTGCATCGAGCGGTCCTTCGTCCACGGCCACACGGCAAGGGAGTGGCGAGAGGATGCTCCGGGAGTAGTCATCCTCGCGGAAAGACCCGACGAGGGTCCGCGCGACGATGCGAGCGGCTGCCGCCAAACCAGTCGCGCCCTCGAGGTAGTAGCGCTCGAAGAAGCGGGCAACCAGTCCAGTGCCGAAGATGAAGCCAACGCGCTCTCGCAGCTCGTCGCCACTGCTGCTCGTTATCGCGAGGCTCGGGCGGGACACGAACTCCGCCTCGGGGCGCAGCGCTTGCTCGAGGCCGGACAGCGGGTCCTCTGGCTGCTCGAAGGCTCGAGCCACGGTCGCCACCGTGCCTGCTGGCAGAAACGCCAGAGTCAGGCGCCGCGCAGGGTGCTGGCGCACCAGGCCTCCCACGCGAGCCAGGGCGCTCACGCCTTCCATGAACGTGCCATCGCCGCCGCAGAGCAGGAGGCGCTCGACGCCGTCGCGATGGAGGGCTTGGACGGCGTTGGTGAGCTCCCCCAGAGTGTCAGTGACGAACACCCGTGCCCTGCCCTGCGCGATCTCCGTCAGGCGCCGAAGAAGAGCTGGATCGCGGCGCAACCTGGCGGCGTTTGGATTGAGAATGAGCGCCTGCATGTGTGTGCTAGTGTCCGAGGCCTGCCCGGTGCGGGCAGCAGGGTTACCTCAGGACGAGGGGACAGATGGGAAGAATGAGTCGTAGCGAGCAGCATTCGAACCCGCAACAGGTCGGCCCAACGCGACCTCGACTAGCGGTTCTGGCGCTCGGCTTGATGGTGAGTCTGAGTGGTTGCGCGAAGAGCTCGGTGGTCAATACCGCCCTGAACGGCGATCTCCCGACCCTGCGCAAGCAGATCGCCGACGCGCAGCGCGCAGGTACGCTGGACAAGAGCGAGGTTCGTTCGCTGGCTCAGGCCATCGCTGGGCGAGAGGTACGCTCCGCAGAACAGCAGCGCGCGGTGGCGAGGATCCACCAGGTTCGCTCCTGCGCAGGCTCTCTCAAGGCAGTCCTGCGCGATCGCGCAACCCACGCAGACGACGCAGGCGCGGAAGCCAAGCTCGCGCTGCTCGACGCGGGCTACGACCGCGACTCCGGGCTTGTGTCAGAGTATAGCCACGCGGAAAGCGGCGCCTGGCGCGCCGTCGCCGCCCGCATGACCACCCAACTCGGGCACGCGGGCCTCCGCCAGTCGATGCTCGCGGACGGCGACGAGCGCGTGCGCCGCGCTGCAATCGCGGCGAGCCTGGAGGCACGTGACAAGCGAGACGTGCTGCCTCTGCTCGAGTCCACCCGGGTCGATCCCGACCCTCTCAGCCGAGGAATGGCTGCGCGCGCTGCGGGGAACATCGGCGGCGAGCGCGTGGTGCTCGGCCTGAAGGACCTGTGGGCGCGAGCCGACGAGGCCACGCGAGTGACCATCGTCGAGGCCTGGGCGATGCCCGCTGCATTTGGCAGCGGAGGCGAGCGACAGCTGCTCTGGGTGGTCGAAACGGGCGAGGCGCTGCCGGCCGTGACCGCCGCTGGAGCGCTCGTTCGCGCGCAACGCGCTACCGCAGACAGCGGGGAGGCGCTGCTCACCCGCGTG
>JAGQIY010000016.1 GCA_020430865.1 Myxococcales bacterium | reverse complement strand
TGGCGAGAGCGACGGCGACGTCCCGCTCGACGGCGACGCCCCGCTCGATGGCGGCGTCACGCTCGCGACGAGTGGGCTCTGCTCGGGAGGCTGGTGCTGGCAGAACCCGCTGCCGCAAGGGCACGACTTCTCCGACGTGTGGGTCACCGACGACGGCGAAGTCTGGGCGCTCGGCCTGCGGGAGAACATCGTCCACTTCGACGGCGCGCGCTGGTTCTACGGAGATCGCACGGGCCTCGAAGCCCATCGCTACGACTTCAACGCCGTCATCGGAACCTCGAGATCGGACTTCTGGGGCGCAACCCAGCGGGGGCTCGTGCACTGGGACGGGTCGAGCTGGACCGAGATCGCAGAGGTCGCGCAGGGCATCACGTGGTCCGTCGCCGCGACGAGCCCGACGAACGTGTGGTCGACGAGCTTCGCGAGCGTCTACCAGTTCGACGGAGCGACGTGGACGCAGCACACCGGGCTCGGCGCGCAGTACGTGCGCGCCGTGTGGACCGGTGGACCAAGCGACACCTGGATCGTCAACGACGACGGAACCGTCGCGCACTACGACGGCATGAGCTGGCAGACGTACACCGTGGGAGGCGGCTCCGTCCCGATGGCCGGCATCCACAAGAGCGACTCGGGAGAGGTCCGCAGCGTAAGCCGAAACGGTGATCTCTATCGCCTCGTCGATGGCGCCTTCATCTCCGAGCCGGGTCCGACGCCCGCGCTCACGATGAAGATGTTCGGCATCGGCGATCATATTTGGCTCGTCGGTGGCACGAGCCTCCGCCACTACGACGGCGTCGCGTGGAGCGAGGAGCGCATCCTTGGGAACATGACGGGGATCTACGGGCGCAGCGCGCGCGACCTCTGGGTGGTGGGACAAACCGGACTGCTCGCGCACTTCGATGGCGCAACCTGGACACGCGTCGACTCCGGAGCCGGGATCATCTTCGAGGACGTGTGGGGCACGAGTGAGGACGACCTCTGGGCCGGCGCCCAAGGCTCTCTGCATCACTACGATGGAAGCGCCTGGACCTTCGAGCCCACCTACCCCTCGAGCGTCTATGGCCTCTGGGGCACCTCGCGAAGCGACGTCTGGGCCGTTGGCGCAGGCGGCAGCATCTCCCGCTTCGACGGAGCGACCTGGAGCGCGGCCGACGTGAGCGCCCTCAGCTCCGACACCCTGCACGCGGTGTGGGGCACGAGCAGCTCAGACGTGTGGGCGGTCGGTGCCTCTGGGACCATCGCGCACTTCGACGGCAGCGCGTGGACCCCTTCGAGCGGAACCCTGACCGACTTCTACGTCGACCTCATCGATGTGTGGGGAAGCGGCAGCGACCACGTCCTCGCGGTGGGTCGAGAGGGCACTGTGCTCGAATGGAACGGCGCTTCGTGGGCGATGCTCGATCTCGGCGTCGACGTCAGCACCAACGATTTGCTCGCGGTGTGGGGGACGGCGGCCGACAACATCTGGATCGTGGGCGGCGGAAACGCGGTGCTTCACTTCGATGGGATGACCTGGACCAAGACCGGCGGAACGGGGAGCCTGCTCTTCGCGTACACCGATGTGTACGGCAGCGCCGCGAACGACGTTTGGATCTCCGGCACGCAAGGCCAGGTGCAGCACTTCGATGGGATGACCTGGACCGCCACGGGCCCGCGCACCTACCGAGACCTCGCCGCGATCTTCACGACGGCACCAGGTGTCGTGTGGACGGTGGGCGTCGCTGCCATCTTTCACACACCGGAGCCCTAACCAAAAGTAAGCGCTCCCACCGATCGCCACAGGCGACGCATTCAGATCGTGGGCACTTGGCCGTTCCACTCGTTGAGTCGGAAGTACCCGGCGCGATATCATCGCCGCTGGGTTTGGGTCCTTGGTAACCCCTTCACGGCGGGTTTCGAGGAGTGGCTGGTGTGGGCCGCCTCGAACGCTCGGAGGTATCGAAAATGTGTGTGCGATGGATTGCGATGGGCTTGCTGCTCGCGTTGGGCTGCGGCGATGACACGACGAACACGGATACGGTGACGCTTGGCTTGATGATGGCGGAGACGGGCGAGCTCGATTTCGCCTTCTTCCCTG
>JAGQIY010000201.1 GCA_020430865.1 Myxococcales bacterium | reverse complement strand
GGTGGATGCGCAGCAAGCGCGCGGTCATGGCCAGCGCTTCGCGGGGTCTACCCGCGTTGCGCAAGAGCTGCTCGACCTTGAGCAGACTTGCGAGCTTGACGGGTCGCAGGCTGGACGGCGTGGCGCCCACGATCACTCGCGCGGCAGCCAGCCACTCGCTGGGGTTCTTCACGACCTCGGTCTCGTACCGAGCGACGAACTCGGCCGCACGTTCCAGCTCCCCCGCCAGGGCGAGATGCTTCGCCGCAGCGGCGCCGGCTCCAGGGCCCGCCCGCTTCGCGCGCTCCAAGCTGTGTTCGGCCAGCTCGCGATGCAGGGCCCGTTGGGTTTCCGCGGGGCAGAACTTCAGCGCCAGAGCGGCGAAGCCGTAGAGCGGCTCGTAGCTGCTGCCACGACGGGTGAGCAGGCCCGCCCGTACAAGTTCCGCGAGGATCTGCGGGTCGAGGCCCCCGGCGTCTTCTGGTGCGAGTGTCGCCAGCGTCAGCGTGCGGATCTGCTCGGTGGTCAGCCCCCGGAAGCGCTGCTCGGCTTGGCTGCCCAGCAGGTCGAGATCACCGCGGCTCAGATCGTCCTCGGTCAGGGCGCCCGTGGACAGCAGGCTGACCAGCGTCTCCAGCTGGGCGGGCAGGCCTGCCGTGAGCTGGATGGCGCGCTCCACACGCGAGCGTGGGAGGTGGTCCTTCAGCCAGCTGTTCACCGCGCGGGACGGGATCGAGCCGAGGGTCAGCTCCTCGAAGTTCGGCTCGTGATCTGCTCGCGTGATCGGGGAGGTCTCGACGCTGACCACACCCAGCGCTGCGGTGGGCTCCAGGCTCCGACACAGGGCGAGCCACGCCTGGCGATCCGAGGGAGCGAGCTGGCTCGCATCGTCCATCAGCAGCAAGAGTGGCGCCTCCGAGTTGGACAGCGACTCGACCCGCCCGAGCACCTCGGCCAGGTTGTGGGGGGGAGGCCGACGGGTGGCGATCCCCAGCAGCTCGAACACCGCACCAGGCTTGCTGCCGCTGGTGTCGAGCACCTGCACCTGCTGTCCTGCGATCCACTTGAACTCGCGCAACAGGCGTGAGCGCCCGCTGCCGGGAGGCCCGGACAGCACCAGATTGCGCGTCTTCGCGCCGCCGCTGACGAGCTGCTCCAGCCAGTGCTCGAGGAAGGCCAGCTCACGTTCTCGACCCAGCAAGCTCTTCGGCACGAGCAGGGGGTGAGGGGCAAGCGACGTCCGGCCAAGGGCTTCCAAGATCTCGGCTGCGTCCCCAGGACGCGTGCGAGGGTCTGGGCGGGTGAGACGTTCTGCGAGCTTTCGCAGCTGCTCGGGCAGGGCCTCGCCGCGCAGCTCCGCGATGTCGCGAAGCGTGATCCCCACGGCAAAAAAATCGGAGCGGTGATCCGCGCGCCCCCTGGCGAACTCCGGCGCAAGATAACCTGGAGTGCCGGAGACCTCCTCCAGGGGCTCACCAAGCAGCGCAGTACAGCTCAGGTCGATCAGCACGCCGCGGCCTCGGGGATCCACCAGGATGTTGCCCGGCTTGAAGTCGCCGTGTCGAATCCCCGCGGAATGAAGCTGGTGGAGCGCCGAGACGGCGTCTGCCACGGCCCTGACGCTGTCCGCCAGGGGCACGCTGCGCGCGTACTCCAGCAGGCTGACGCCAGGCACGAAGCGGGTGACCAGGTACGGCGCCTGGTCGCGCTGGGGGCTGAACGCGAGATCCAGCACCTCGACCAGGTTCGGGTGGGCCAGGCCACGAAGCGCCTCGAACTCCCGCCTCAGGATATCGGCGTGGTCGGCGCGGCGGACCTGCTTCAGCACGACCTGAGAGCCAGACAATCGGTCGATCGCCAGCCACGTGTCGGCGACGTCCCCTTTGCTCAGGGCTTCCTGGGTCTCATAACGAGGGTCCATGCTGGCATGCCATGATACACCATGATACTGGTTGAGACAGTTTGAAGCAGAGCTGGTTGCCATGAGAAGCGGTCCGCCATCAGCGAGGAGTGGAGCCAAGGGCGCTGAAACCGCGCAGTTGACCCACGTTTGTCAGCGCGGGGCAGGCTCGCCGCGGACCTCGCCCGATGGGATCGGTTCTTGCGATGCTGCGACAGCCATGCCGAAGTCCACCCCAAGCCGTCCGGCTCGATGCTGGGCGAGCTGGTGGCTAGCGGCTTCGCTGTCACTGTTCGGTTGCAGCATCAGCCCACAACCCGAACCTCCGGCCGAGGCCTCCGTGGGCTTCGAGCAGGGCCTGATCACGATCTCCGAGACGACAGACGGGCTGCGCGTCACTGGTGCGCCCGGCGCCGTCACCGGCGATGCCTCGCAGCTCCGCATCTACAACCTCGAAACAGCGAACGTCCGCGTCGATGCACCGGTGGGGGATGACGGAAGCTTCAGCATCGACGTGATGGGGGTCGCGGGCGACGGCCTACGACTCCAGGGGCGGAGCGACAAGGCGATCTCGGAACCGCTGGACATCACGGGGATTGGCGCCGCGGAGGCCGTCACCACTCCGCTCGGTGGTTGCCTGAGCATCAAGCCTCGCGCCCAGGTCGACTTCGGTGCGGTCAGCATCAGCGACTTCGACGTCGTCGAGGTCGAGATGGTCAACGAGTGCGGCCAAGACGTCGCACTCTACGGCCTGGGGCAGCTCATGGGTTCGGCCGCGTTCAGCTTCATCATCTCGTCGGATCTGACGATCCCGCAGGGCGCGTCGCGATCCTT
Organism: Myxococcales bacterium; assembly: GCA_020430865.1. Next base: position 2,559 of record JAGQIY010000201.1, on the reverse strand, counting down.
TGGCATCGCGTTCGCGCCATCGCGCCAGGGCGAGCACGAGGACGTCGTCGTCTTGAGCTTCGACGACGACACCGAGCGTCGACCGATCACCATGCGCGGCAACGGCGTCCCGTAGCCTGACCGTTTCCCGGAGCCACGACCTCGTGACGCTGCGAAGCCCGTGGAGGTTGCGAGTTGCATGCGCCAGGACGGTTGGCGTACGGGAGGGGAGTATGAAGACGCGCTGGTGGTTGTTGCTCGGGTTCGTGACTGCGTGCGGAGGTGGTCGTAGCGAGCCAGGACTGGACGGCATCGACTGCGGTCCTGGCACGCAGCTGCAGGACGGCTTCTGCGTGCCGAGCGGCGATGGCACGGGTGGCAACAGCGGCGGCGGTAGCGGCGGTTTCGGGGGCTCCGGCAACAACGGCGGCAATGGCGGGAGCGTCAGCGGCGGTTCTGCCGGGGGCGGCACCGGAGGCAATGCAGGCAGCGCCGGTTCCGCGGGGAATTCCGGTAGTGGCGGGACGGCGGCGAGCGGTGGATCCGCAGGGAACGGCGGCTCTGCAGCGAATGGCGGCTCTGCGGGGAACGGCGGCTCTGCAGCGAACGGCGGCTCTGCAGGAAACGCTGGCAGCTCGGGGAATGGTGGTAGCGCTGGCAACGCTGGTAGTGGGGGCGCGGGCGGCAGCTCCGGGATGGGCGGCACTGGTGGCAACTGCAATAGCGCCATGACGGATTGTGACGGCGATGGCTGGTTGGTCTCCGACGGAGACTGCTGCGACAAGGCGGGCGGATGCAGCTCGACGCCCGAGCTGGTGAACCCTGGAGCCATCGAGTACATCGGCAACGCCGTCGACGATGACTGCGACGGCCTGTTCGACGAGGTGGATCCCCCTTGCGACGCCACCGTCACCGACACCAACTCCGCGGACGCCCTGGACTACGCGCGCGCGATGGACTTGTGTCAGTTCACGGATGAGACGATGCCACTCGCCGAGCGCAAGTGGGGTGTGATCAGCGCGAAGCTCACGCTGGCGAACGGCACCGGCACGCCGAATCCCCGCGCGCGGGCGATCCACGAGCAGTTCGGCGACAACCTGTTCCCCATACGAGGCCAGCGCTTCGCCGTGCTGAGCACCGGCGCGGCTGCCGATCCAACCGACACGGCTCCGTCCTTCGAGCCGTTTCAGCCAGGCGTCGAGAACCTGAAGCAGAGCGCGTTCCCCGCGGACTGGCTAGCGGCCAACGGCGACCGGCTGCCCAACGCTCCTGGTTGCCCGGAGCCGCAGGGAAACCGCGCAAACGATCCGGTGATGCTCACGCTGCGCATTCGCGTGCCGAGCAATGCGCGCTCCTTCAGCTTCAATCAGCTGTTCCTGAGTTCGGAGTTTCCGGAGTACGTGTGCAGTGAGTTCAACGATTTCGTCGTCGCGCTCGTCGACTCCAAGGCGACCAGCAATCCTGCGGACAAGAACCTCGCCGTGTACATCGCGTCGAGCTTCCAGCGCTTCCCCATTGGCGTGAACCTCTCCCGCGGCACGAACCTGTTCAGCGTGTGCGACGACGGGCCGACGGGTTGCGAGGGCGGCGTCGACGGCACCGCCAGCTGCATCTCCGGGCCGAGCCTGCTCACCGGAACGGGCTTCGACGTGGTCGACGGAGGTTGTGGCACCCCGCCCAACTCCAGCGATCTGGCGGGCGGTGGGACCGGCTGGTTGACCACGGCGGGCAACGTGGTGCCCGGCGAGGTGATGGAGCTGCGCATCGCGATCTGGGACACCAGCGATGCGTTCTTCGACTCGCTGGTGATGCTCGACAACTGGCTGTGGAACCTGAGCCCGGCGAGCCCCGGGACGAACTGATCGCCCCGTTCGAGCGGCGCCTTTCCCCGGGCGCCCTCGGCCAGGCGCCGTCACAGAGGCAAGGCTGCGCGATAGACCGCCAGCAGGTACATGGGAACACGGTAGGCGTGCAGCCCAAACTCGTCGTCGCCAAGCTGGAACAGCGTCTGGAGCAGGAAGAGGTCCTTGCCCTTGATGAGCCCGGGACGGGTCCCATAGACGAGGCCGTACTGGAAGCGGTCGTCCCGCCCGTCTCCGCGAGGCGTGTCGATGTAGCGGATGGTCGGACCCACCGCCCCAAAGTCGCGATGACGGAAGAAGAACGTGCTGTCGTAGCGGTAGAGCGTCCCGGCGTCGTGAGGGAAGGCGTGAAACCAGTCGAAGGAGTCGTCGTTGCGTTCCTCCCCGCGAATCGTCCCGGTGTGGATCCAGAAGAACGACTCCAAGGGGATCACCATGCGTAGCCGCCCTTCCCAGTAGGGGAAGGTCTGGGACCCGTAGATCTGGTCCGACTCCCGATCGTTGCGCACGTCTCGCGTGTTGACGTCCTTGTCATCGAAGACGTCATCGCCGTTGAAGTCCTGGCCGGGCACCAACGTGTGATCGCGGTGCACGTCACGAATCCCCACGGAACCTCCGAGGGTGAACAGGAACACGCGTACGTCCAGGTTCGCGCTGGCGTCCTTGTATGGGTAGCTGAAGATGCCGCTCACCCGGCTGTACAGCATGCTCATCCCCT
>JAGQIY010000200.1 GCA_020430865.1 Myxococcales bacterium | reverse complement strand
GCGAGCGTGACACCCAGGAAAGCGGATCCGGGTTGCGGTGCCAGCAGTGATGCGACGACACCGACGGCGACGCACACCGCGAGCAGCACGAGGACCGCTCCGGCGTTCGGCCCCATCCCCAGCCGCGCGAGCTCAAGACGCTCACCGGCGATCGTGAGAACCACGAAGGCAACCAGCCACGGCAGCAGCACCGGCACCCCAACTCCACCGGCCCACAGCCAGGCCGCCCCAGCGGCCAGCACCGCACCGAGGGCCTGCACCAGGACCGCCTCGTCCTCCTGGCGCCGCCACAGCGGGAGATAGACGGCGACCAGACTCAGTGCGCCGGCGACGAGCGCAAGCTGACCCACCAGCAGCGGCAACGGAGCGAGCGTCAGCAACGCTCCCAGGCCGAGCAGAGCGGGTGCCACCATGCCCCACCTCTTGCCGAGGGCAATCGCGCGTTCCAAGGCGATCAGGGTGCCGACGAAGCCCAGGACCAGCACGAATCCATGGACTTCGGGCAGCCGGTCGGCCTCGACCGGAGCAGGCAGATCCAGCAGCATCACCGCCGCGTCCAAGCCGGCCAGCAGGCAAAGACCTGCCGGGACGAAGAACACTGGACGCCAAGCACCTGAGCGCACCGGCGCGTCGAGGACGGTCACGACGTCCCCTGGAGTCGCAGCACGCAAGCACCCGGCTCGGCGAACGGCAGCAACTGCACCCCGTCCGACGCCGCGCCGAACTCCTCCAGCGCACCCTCGGCGATCCCTTGATGCACCGAGCACACAATCTCAGGCGCCTGGTGCGCTGCCTCGAGCAGCGGACAGCGGGTCAAGCGCACGACTCGTGCACTCCGGCCCGGCTCTGCCGCGAACCCCATCTGGTCGAAGAGGTCGGTCACCGCCTGACGCGAAGACCGGGGCTTCGCAGCCGCGGAATCCGCCCGCGCACTCCGTGCGAGCTCTCGTCCCCACTGGCAGCCCGCCTCCCGGGCTGCCTCCACAGGTGCTGGACTGGTGCGCGCCACCACGGAGGCAAGCGCGATGGCGAGACCTGCGTACTCCGGCCGCGGGTCGTCATGGCTCAGTTCGGTTGCCTCATACAGCCAACCTGGGCGTCCCCGTCCCGACGCAGGAGCCGCAGACCGCCGAACCAGACCCGCGCCTCGCAGCGCCTCCAGGTGCTCGCGCACCGTATTGGCGTGCGTACCCGTGATCGACACCAGCGCAGCGAGACTCGTCGGCTCGGCCTGGGCCTGAAGGACTTCCAGGAGGCGTGCCCGTGGCCGTGACAGGCGGCTACCCGGCGCTTGTCGAGCAGGCCGCGGGCCCCACTCTCTCGACCGATTATTTTTCACGGACACTATTGTGTCAAAATGACGGCGGTCGGCAAACTTCGGCCGCAAGTGGCACCGGGAAGGGACGTGGACGGCATGGCAGTCGGAGAAGATCTGGGTCTGGACGAGACCGGCGGGTGCGCCTGCGGCGCGGCCCACGAGTCACTGCCCGAGCTCGATGCACGGGCGATCCCCCACGCGATCCGACATGCGTCCATCAAGGGCGCACTGGGATCGCTTCGCTCGGGTGAGGCCATGGTGCTCGTCGCGCCGCATGACCCCATCCCCCTGCTGCAGCAGATAGAGACGGAGTATCCAGGCACCTACGCCGTGCAGTACCTCACGCGAGGGCCCGAAGCTTGGCGGCTGCAGTTCAGCTGCCGCTAGATCGGCTCCGCGCACGCATACGCGCTCCGCGGGTTACTGCGTCACACGCTGGCGCTCCCCGTCATGACTAGACCGTCGGTCGTTACAAGCGTGGTACAAATGGTCGAAAGTCCTCGACGTTTGCGCAGGTCAGCATGGGTCAGTCAGTCAGAATTACGACATTTAGTCAAGCGTGGGCGACGCCCACCGGCTGAATGCCTGAAAACGGCCCCTGACCTGCGAAGACACCTTCCAACGTCTTCCAGCGTCAGGGGTCGTTTTTCGTTGGCCTGCGGCCCCAGTGCGGCCCACGCCCCAATCGCAGCTGCCGGCCAGCGGTTCCTCACGACTCGAGATCTCACGCACGCTTGAAGTGGGCTGCGAGTGAGTCTCGGACCATCGCGACGTCAACGGTGCCTTCGGCCTCGACCAACAGCTTCGCGAGGCGCCTCGGCCATAGCGCATGGATACCGCGGGTCATGAAGGCACCGCCGATCAACGGCCAGTCGGCGTCGACAAAGCAGAGTGCGCCGACCACGGGGACCTCACCGACGACGTCACGAACGAGATCAACCTGCTTGAGGAGGCCGTCGACGAGCTTCGTGCAGTCCCGGCGACCCACCACAACCTTCTCGACCCGGGGCCGGAGAAGACCGCCCTCTACCCGCAACTCGGGGCGACCCTTGTAGCGCTTGGCGTCGATCACCCAGATGCCTGCGGCTGTGACCGCCATGTGGTCGATGTTGGCCCTCGTTCCGGGGATACGTCGGTCGTGCAGGACCGCGATCGCTTCGGATGCGAGTGTGTCGAGCCGGGCGCCAAGGCGCGCTTCGCCGACCGCCCCCGTAGCCCACGCCTTCGTGCTCTGCTTCTCCTCAGAGAGCGCGACGGCAACGCCGCCGAGCTTGCCCCATTTCT
>JAGQIY010000199.1 GCA_020430865.1 Myxococcales bacterium | reverse complement strand
TCTTTCCTCCGCCTTCGGCGGACAGGTCGCCCAGCAGCAGTGGTTTGCCGCCGGGAAATTCGTCGTGGACCTTGGCAGCGGCTCGCTCGACGGCAGCGACCAGCCGGGGTTGCCCCCAGTAGTGATCGCTGTACGGGCGATAGCGGGCGAAGCCCTTGCCGCGGCGCGGCAGCTCGACGGCGCCGGCCTGGAGCCCAGAGTGGGGTACGCCGATCGTGCCAGAGAAGGCCGGCGACAGTGGATTCGGTGTATGCGTGCAGCCCAGCGTCAGGCAGCCCAGTAGGCCGAAGGCCGCGAGGTGACCGAGCGCGGCGCGAACGAACAGGGTCATTCCTCGAAGCCTCCCTCGAGGTAGCCGGCGATGCGACCTTCGATCGCGCGCACCGCGGCCTGGGTGCGGAAGGACTCCATCAGCTCGAGCTTGTCTCCGGTCTTTCTGAGGTAGCCCTGGTCGATCAGGGCCTGGTAGGCGTTGTGCATCAATGGCTTGCTCACGGCCTCCTTGCGGTCGATCTCCCCTGCCAAGAACATGCGATTGCCGACGGCGAGAGCCTTCTTCACGAGATCCTTCTCGCTGAGTGGCCCCTTGACCAGAGGCAGGATGCCGCGGGCCGCGATGCGATACCCTTCCAAGAAATTGCGAAACGCTCGCGCGTAGTTGGCGAGCCACTCCTGTCCCGTCCAGTCCAGTCGACCAGGACCCGGCTCCAGCTGATCCCGGCTCACGAGAGAGACCTCTCCCGCCTCCAGCATCGCCGCCAACGTCTCGTCGAAGATGTCGTCGAAGGTCTTATCCGCGTGGAATCGGAACTCGAACTTGAACAGCCGCGAGAGGCGCTGGACACGGTCACGTACCACGTGTCGACTGGCTGGCTTGCCGTCTTCGGGGCGCATGGCGAGCGCTATCAGCCCGCGCTCGACGAAGAAGTGGAGGATCATGTTCTTCGAGGTGTCCAGGGTGATGCGCTTGGCATCAGGGACGGTGTAGATGGGCTCGTTGAGCGATCCTGGACGCGGGCGCCGCCGCCGGTCCTTGGCTGGTGCGTCGGGATCGCTCGGGACGTGGGCCTCGATCAGCTCGGCCTCGACGAACATCTTCGCCGCTTCGCGGATCGAGTCCGGTCGCAACGAGCCAGTGTTGGTCGCCGTGGCTGGCGTGACGCGAGCGCCGATCTCGCGCAGCACCGTCAAGAACCGGCGGCACCGCTCGACCAGCTCCCCGTGAGGGAGCCCGCGGCGATCGTGGCTCAGCAGGGACAGCGCGGTGAGGGCGCCAGGGGTGACCGCGGTGACCCAGTTGATCTCGTCCATCACGCGGTTTCCCAGGCGCCGCACGATGGCGCGGCGCTCGGCCGGGCTCAGTCCACTCGACGACGAGAGTCCCAATTCCTCGCGGATCAGAGCCAAGCTGAGCGCTTCGCCGAACTCCAGGTTGATGCGCCCGTACCGGTGCCGCAGCACCTCGGTGGAGCGTAGCAACCCGCTGGCGTCTTCCCGCTTCTTCTCTCCGCCTTGCAGCTCTCGCTCGTAGCTCTTTGCTTCCACCACCCGCTCGTAGCCGATGCTGACCGGTATGAAGTAGGTCGGCCGATTCTGGACACTCAGCGCCGCCTCCACGATCATGTTCAGCAGCCCGAGCTTGGGCGGGAGCAGCTTGCCGTTGCGGCTGCGTCCTCCTTCCAGGAAGACCTCGATGGGGAAGCCATCCTTGATCAGGCGTCGAATGTACGCATCGACCACGGTCGAGTACAGGCGATCACCCTTGAACGAGCGGCGGATGAAGAACGCGCCCCCGCGGCGCAGCAGGGGACCGAGAGGGAAGAAGCCCAGGTTGTCTCCCGCAGCGATCAGCGGCAGCTGCAGGTTCTCCTCGTTGAAGACGTAGCTCAAGATCAAGTAGTCGATGTGGCTCTTGTGGCTGGGCAGCAGGATGAGCGTGCCCTCCTTCGCCAGCTCGCGGATGCGCTCGACCTCCTTGCGGTCGTACTCGATGCCCGCATAGATGCGGCGGAACACGCGATCCAGCGCCACCTCCATGGCCTTGATCGCCGTGGCTTCGGGTGTCGCCTGGAGCTCTCTCAGCATCGAGAGCGCCTGTCCGGTGAGCACTGCGCGTTCCTGAGGTCGTTCCCCGGCGAGGTCCGCGATCATGTGCTGCAGCTTCGGGCTGCGAGCGATCTCCAGCCGCACCCGATCCGGCGGTTTCTCCGCCGGTCCAACGACGCTGCGTCGCTCGCGCTCCACCCGGCGCAGCATCGCGTAGGTCACCCGACGGATGCACACGTCTTCGCTGACTTCGCCCGTTTCCTGGAGGAATTGCTGGAGGTCCAGGGGCTCACCGGCGCGAAGCGCGACGTGGCGGTAGTTGTAGAGGAACTGGCCCACGGTGCGTACGGGGCTCGGCCACTCCCGGGGGCCGAGCAACAAGTCGATCGGCCGCATGCCGCGGGTGTCGGGGCTCTTGCTCCAGACGAACACCTGAGGGATGAGCAAGATCGGACGGTCCCAGGCCTTCTGCAGCTGGATCAGCATGGCGATCAGCTCGTCGCCTTCCTTGAGGCCGCGCCCGCCGCTCGCGCCAGCGACCACGTCCAGCACACCCGGGGGCCGCTTCAAGAACAGGTTGGCGGAGCCACCGTTCTCGAGTGCGTCCCTGAGCTCGTCTGCCGGCGTGACGTCGCTCGGTGGAAACAGGGCATTGAACCAGCCCTTGCCCATTGGGTTGAGCACCCCGAGACCGAGATCGTTGGTGAACCGCACCTGGGGTAAGCCGTAGCGCTTCGTCAGGTGGTCCAGCGCGAAGAAGTCGATGGGGTTCAGGTTGCGCTGGACGTAGATCAGCGTTCCTCGAGCGGCGTTCTCCCGGACCTTGCGCACCCAGTCCTCGTCGACCTGAATTGCGTCGAAGAACTTGGAGTATACCGCGCGCAGCAGCGGGTTCGGCTCGTAGGTACGGGTCAGCTGGCCCTTCGACATATTCTCCGCTTGTCTGAGTCGTGGCGGGCTCGGAGCCCAGCGCTTTCGCTTGGCACGGACACCCTGGGAATAGTACTCGAAGCTCCGACGGTTCCAGTGTTTTGCCTCGACCAAAAGGCCCCATGGCTCGACCCGAGGCGCCGTGCTTGAGTTGTTGTGTCCGTGCGTCGCCCCTTCAATTGCTCGAATCTGCAGCCCGCGGCGGGTCTCGACCTGCTGACGGAGCGTCCGATGCGTCGCTGGCGCCTCGCGAGTGGGGCTGTCCTGCTCGCGCCACTCGTCGCCGCGAGCTGCAAGGACAGGCCGCAGCCGCCGTCGGCGGTGACGGGGAGCGCGAGCGCGAGCGTCGCTCCAACGGCTCTGGCCCCGCGCTGCACCGAGGTCAGCCGGGGCGCCAGCTTCGTGATTGGCAAACCGTCGCCCGCCAAGCAAGGGGACGAGGACCAAGCGCTGGATCTGCCGTTCGCAGTCGAGCTGGGGCGCGCTCATGCGTTCGAGAAGGGGTTCCTCGTGACCGCGCTGCGCTCCGTCGCAGGACAGTCCCAGGCCATGCTCGCCTCTCTCAACGCGGATGCCTCTGGTGGTCGGATCGTCGAGCTGGGGCGCGTACACGGTGACGTGGAACCTCCCTTAATTACCGTGGGGAAAAATCACGTCTTCGTGGGGGTGGCAGATCACGATGCCTCGTCGGCGATCGTGCGGTTGGCTTCCATCTCGAAGCCCACGGGTGAGCCTCAGGTCACGTGGGGTGCGCTGCCTCAGATCGGCGGTGACGCCTCCGAGGCGTTCGACATGGCGCTCGGCGAGGAGCGAGGGGTACTTGCCTACGATGACTACAAGAAAGCTGACGGGCACAGCAGCGTCTGGACGTTGACCTTCGGGCTCGACGACCCGTCCAAGGTGACACCAGCACGCGTCGTCTCGCTCAAGGGTCAAGACGTCGAGGCGCCGAAGCTGGCCGAGCGTCCTGGTGGCTTCTGGTTGGCGTGGATCGCGCACTCGAAGCTCGAGACCGAGAGCAAGCCCAAGCCCAGCGAGAAGAACATCGATCTCGAGAGCCTGGTGGAACTCGGCACACGCTGGCTCGAGCTGGTGAAGCTGGACGAGAACGGGGTGAGGGTGGGTGAACCGCTCAAGGTCAGCGCCGAGGATGGTCACGTGCTGGTCTTCGACTTGATGGGGGCGCCCGACGGGTCAGCCTGGCTCGCGTGGCGAGACGACGCCACGAGCCCAGGCGTGGAGCGGCGGGCGGTGCTGCTGGCGCGAGTCGACGCCTCGGGCAGCAAGACGGATCTGAAGATCGAGGACGAGCGCGTCGGAGCGGGCGTCCCGAACTTGCTCGAGGTGGCGCCCCCGACCAAGCAGGTGGCGTGGCTCGGGCTGGGGACCGCCTCGGATCGCACCAGCTTTCTCGCCTTGGCGCCCGACTTCAAGCCCGTGGAGGATCTGGACAATGATCCGCTGGTTGGCCCCGCAGAGCTACTCGCGGCGCGGGACGACGAGATCCTCCTGGGAAGACCCCAGGGGCTCGCCTGTGAACTCAGCGTCGTGCGCTGCGCGCCCCGCTTCGGCAGCGCCGGCCAAGGAGCGGGCGCTTCGGAGGAAGACGATCTCGAGGTGCCTCCCGCGCCCAGCGCCGCGCCCAGCAGCTTCTGAGCGGGCGCGCCACGCTTAACGCCTGGCCAGGCGCGGGCATGGGCTGCCCATGTCGAACGCGCGACGGAGCCCATGGTTGTTGGCCGCAGCGCTCGCTGTCGGTTGTGGCAGTCCGGCGCAGGCGCCCGCCAGCCGGCAGGTGCCACCGGAGCCCGTGGCCGGAGCGATCTCGGGCCTCGACGCGGCTCGCGCTCGTCACCTGCTCTCTCGCTTCGCCTTCGGGCCGCGTCCAGGAGAGGTGGAAGCGCTGCGCGAGCAGGGGCTCGGCGCCTGGCTCGACCAGCAGCTGGATCCAGACGGTATCCCCGACAGCGAGGCGGACCAGCGCCTGGAGCCGTACACCAGCAGTCTCTCCCCGGACCAACAGCTGAGGGCGTTCCGGGCGCTGCGCAAGAGGGGCACTCCCAACCCCGACATGGACGTACCGGAGCTCTCCAGACGAGACTTCCGAGACCTCGCGGCCCGCGCCCAGCTTCTCGAGCTGGGGCGCTTCGTGGAGAGCAAGCGACAGCTTCGAGAGGTGATGACGGACTTCTGGTCCAGCCATTTCAATATTTACGCGCGGAAAGGACCGGTGCGCTTCCTCACCGCGGACTACGTAGAACACACCCTGCGGCCCCACGCCCTGGGGAAGTTCGAGGACCTGCTGCTGGCGACGGCCAAGCATCCCGCGATGCTCATCTATCTGGACAACGCCAAGAGCTTCAAGCCCGCCCGCCCGGGCACTCCAGCGGCGAAGCGAAAGAAGGGCCTGAATGAGAACTACGCCCGCGAATTGCTCGAGCTCCACACGCTGGGTGTGGACGGTGGCTATACGCAGCAGGATGTCATCGAAGTAGCCAGGGTGCTCACCGGGTGGAGCGTGTCGCGCCCCGGCGAGGGCGCCCTCGAGTTCAAGTTCCGGCAGCGCCAGCATGACACCGGCGCCAAGACGGTCCTTGGTCAGGAATTTCCCGCGGGCGGCGACGAGGCAGAAGGCGAGCGCCTGATCCGGCTCCTCGCGCGGCAACCAGCCACCGCGCGTCACCTGGCGCGGAAGCTGTGCGCGCGCTTCGTGAGCGACGACCCGCCCGAGGCCTGTGTGAACAGCGCCTCACGGACCTACATGGAAACAGGAGGTGACCTGGCTCGAGTGATCCGCAGCATCGCGAGCGGTCCGAGCTTCTGGGCCCCTGAGGTGCGCGGCACGAAGATCAAGTCGCCTCTGGAGCTGGTCGTCAGCGCCGTGCGCGCCGCGGATGGTCACCTCGACGGAGGAGTTGGGCTGGGCCGAACGCTCGCGGACCTCGGACAGCCGTTGTTCCTCTACGCGGCGCCCACGGGGTATCCAGAGCGCGGCGACGCGTGGATGGGCCCGGGACAGGCGCTCTCGCGTATGCGATTCGGCATTCAGTTCGCTGCCGGGCGCGTCCGAGGCATCAGCTACGAGCCCGATCGAGTGTTGCCCCTCGCGGAGCACGCAGACCAGGCGACGGCGAACGTGAACCGCGTGTTCTTCGCTGGCACGCTGGGCCCGGAGAGCGTGGCCGAGCTGGAGGAGGAGCTGAAGGGGTTACCGAACCCGCGTCAGCTGCGTGCCCACGCCGTTGCGTTCGCGGTCGGGGGGCCGGAGTTTCAGCGTCAGTGACCCTTGGCGCTTGGAGATCGCCAGCATGAATCGCAGAGCATTCCTTCGATTGTCAGTCGGTGCGAGCGTCGGACTCGGACTCGGGCTCGAGCCGGCGTGGGCGGAACCCGCAGCGCGGAGCGGAGCACCTCACCCCCAAACCCGGAAGCAAACCGTGTTCGTGGTGGTGCTGCTGCGTGGAGCAGCGGACGGGTTGAGCGTCTTGGTGCCACACGGAGATGCGGAGTACTATCGGCTCCGCAAGCAGATCGCCATCGCGCCACCGGCCAAGGGCGGTGACGGGAAGCGCGCGATCGATCTGGACGGGCATTTCGGGCTGCATCCCCGCCTGGCTCCGCTGCGGGCGGCGTGGGAGGCCGGACAGCTGGCGCCGATCGTCGGCTTTGGCTCTCCGGACCCGACGCGCAGCCATTTCGACGCTCAGGATCGCATGGAGCTCGGGACGCCACGGGAAGCCGGGAAGCAGTCGCCGCACTACCAGAGTGGGTTCTTGAATCGCATGGCTGGAGCGCTTGGACTCGTCGACCCCCTGGGGGCGGTGGCGCTCGCGTCCAACATGCCGATGATTCTCCGCGGAACCGCTCCGGCGCTCTCCCTGGAGAACATCGATGAGTTTGGACTGGATGCCCCCGAGAGCGCGCGGCTTCGCCTGGAGGCAGGCTTCGAGCGTCTCTATGCCAAGGCCCAGGGCCGCTCGCGGCGCATATCGGACGCTGGTCGAGTTGGCCTCGAAGCGCTGCGCGAGCTGCGGCGGCTGCCCCGACGCGGCAGCAGCGCGGAGTACCCCCCGGGCGGGCTCGGCTCGAACCTGCGTGACCTGGCGCGGCTGGTCCATGGCGTCCCGTCGTTACGGCTAGGCTTCGTCGAAGTTGGTGGCTGGGACACGCACACCAATCAGGGCGGCGCCAGCGCGGGCCGGCTGGCTCGAGCACTCGACGAGCTGGGACGTGGGCTGGCTGCTTTCCGGGAGGATCTTGGCGACGCTCAGTCCCGCGTCGTGACCCTGGTCATGACCGAGTTCGGCAGGACCGCAGCGCAGAACGGGAGTGGCGGCACCGATCACGGCCATGGCTCCGTGGCGCTGCTCCTGGGCGGGCCTGTACGCGGCAAGCGCGTTCTGGGTCACTGGCCCGGTCTCGGCGCTGACAGCCTCCATCAGGGACGAGACGTGGCGGTGACGACGGACTTCCGCGACGTGGTGTCAGAGGTCGCTACCCAGCACCTCGGGTTGAAGGCGGACGCCGTGTTCCCGGGCCGTGCCACCGCAAAGACCCTTGGGGCCTTCTAGTGTCCTGTCTCCGTAGTTCGCTGAAAAACTCGCCCGCCCCCTGAGGGTGTGGGCGAGCGACGGAGACTGGATGCTAGAAGAAGCGCGCGGTGACGGCTGGTTGATCTGGCGACTCCAGCAGGATGCGACGCTCGCGCTGCAGCTGCCAGAGCTTGCGCGCCGTCTCGACGCGGCCGAGCAGCGCTTGCTCGAGCAGATCCCGGATGGTCCTGACTCCGTCGAGCTGGCTGAGCAGCCTGAGCGACTCGTGGTCAAGCGAGAGCGAATCCGAGGGGTTCAGTACCGCGATGCGGTCGAGGGGGGACAGGCGCTGGCAGTAGCTGTCGAAGAGCGCCTCGCGCGCCAGCAGAGCTGCCTGCAGCGCGAAGCAGTTCCCGGGGTGCTCCGAGAGTAGCTTCTGGGCACTGACCAGCGCGGCCGCTGGATGTCCCCCGCGCAGCTCGGCGTAGATGTCCCGGATCGCCGCCAGCTCTGCGGTCGACTGCCCCGGCCGTCTGCGATTCCGCCTCAGTGCGGGCGGACGCTGCGACGCGGAGGGCACGTAGGCCTCGGGAGGCGAGGAGTTCATGGTCGTGGCGATCAACGGCAGCGCACGACGAAGCTTGAGGCTGTCACGGTCTACGCGCGCAACGCACGCCGATTTGCGGCGCCACTGCGTAGATCTCGTTGGTGATGAAACCACGAACGGCGCTGCGTAGCCCGCTCGCGACGTCCCCGAAATGGCCACCTCGGTAGCTGTGCGATGCTTGCTCGGGCTGACTCGACTTCACGCAGAGCGGGTTCACGGACAGGCCGCGCCCCCAGCAGGCGCCAGTCTCCGGATCCCAGTCGTCCTTGGCCCACTCCGATACATTGCCGGCGATATCGACCAGCTCGGCGTCGCGAAGCAGGAGCCGGTCGCGCCGCCCCTTGCCCGCGGCCTGCACGCCACCTCCGAGCCCATGACAAAGGTCGCCAAGACCGCGCTCGAACACCGCGTCGTCGCAGGTTGGCGGGGCGTCACCCCAGACGAAGCTCCCGCGACCCAGTCCGGAGAGCAGAAACTCCAGCTGAGCCTCGCTCGGCAACTCTTTCCCCAGGGATGCGCAGTACTCCTGGGCGAGACTCCAGCTCAGGCAGTTGACGCTCAGCGCGTCGTCTTCTCCGGCCTGCGGCGTGTAGACGCAGCCAGGGATCCCGGTGCCTGCTTCGTGGGGATCGTCGACGGGGAGATGCGGGAGTCTCCGTCGCTCGAGGCCGGAGTCGCGGAATTGCCTCACGCTCGTCTCCGTGCGATCGATGATGAACGGGTCCAGGACCACGAGGCGCTCCAGGCTCCCGTCGTGTTCCGGCGCTCCCGTGAAGTCGAGTCGTGGATCGCCCATCCAGAAGGCGCCGCCGGGCACGCAGGCTTCGTCAGGTCCGGGCTCGGTGGCGCACTCGCCGCGCTGCGCGCCCCACCAGCTGCCGACTCGCGCTGGCTGGCCTTGGCCGGGCAGGGCGGCGGCGGGGTCCTCCAGGCTGCCCACGGGTGAGCCCAGCGAGTCGACCAGCAGCTCCAGGTGCAGCTCGCGCACGCCGTTGGCGTCGACAGCCGGCAGCTCGACGACCGTCTCCAACGTCGACTCGGGGCGTGGCTCGTCGGTGAGCAAGAACGCGCTGCGAAAGAGCCGCGCGCGAACCCGAGTGCCCGGCTCGGCAACGACACCAAACGAGACCCCGCCGGCAAGCGTCTGGGTGTCTGCCGCAAGCTCGCGGGTGCAGCCGGCGCAGCTCCGATCGGAACCCGGAGGAAACACCTCCAGCCGCAGGCGATCGAAGAGCGGCGCGACTTCTGGCTCGGGAAAGCCTGGAGCGGCGGGCAGCGGCGCGTCAGTGACGACGTAGAGCAGCGCCTGTCCGCGGGGAGGCAACGCGGTGTCACTGCAGCCGCCCAGCGCCATGACGCCGAGCAGACTGGCCGCGAGCCAGGACGAATCGAACTGCTTCAAGGCGCGGGCTCCGTGGCGTAGGCACAGCGCACGCCGATGAAGGCAACCCGGTTCTGGGCTGGCGCTCCGACACGCGCCTGGCTACGCATGAGGGGTGTCGGCGCAGCCCAGGAGCCGCCGCGCACACTGCGGGTCTTGGCGCCTTCGATGAAGCAGCCCGGGTCGAGATTCGGGGACCGCCCCCAGCACTCCGCGGCGTAGGGCTGGTAGGCGTCGAGGCACCACTCGGCCAGCCCACCCGCCAGGCCGTGGACACCGTCGGGGGAGACGTCGCCGGGCCCTTCACTCAGCTCGCGCGGGCCGAAGCCGGCCTCGACCTCGCAGACTCCGGGGAAGCCCGAGAGTGGCGCTCGTCCGAACACGGCGTTCGTGCAGGTGGGCGCATTGTTACCCCACGGATATCTAGACCCTCGGGTGTTGCCTCGGCTGGCCGCGTGCTCCCACTGAGCTTCAGTTGGCAGATCGCCACCGAGAAACTGGCACAACGCCCGGGCGCTGCGCCAGTCGATACAAGACAGGGCGTACTCCTCGCGCCCGATCGGGGAGTCGCTGAAGGTGCAGTTCTCGGCGATCTTTCCGCCGAGTTCGCCCTCCCGGGTGTTCGGTGGGACGGGGGGCTCGAATCCTGAATCGATTGCCGCGCGGTAACGTGATACGCTGATCTCGTTGCGGTCGAGCCAGAAGCGACGCAGCGCAATCAAGCGCTCGGGGGTCGGAGCTAGCTCGGGGGCCAGGAAGAGGTCTTGCGTGCCCAGCACGATCGCTGCGCCGGGAATACAGGCGGTGGTGGAGCCGGGCCGTGGTGCCGGGCATGGCTCCTGGGCGAACGTCCCGAGCTGCGACTTGGCGAGAGGCTCGCTCGCGCGGGGCCGCTCTGGACGCACCGGGTCCCGCCGCCCTGCCTCGGCGACGCAGGACTCCGCTTCCCCGAGGACCGGCCTGGGCGCGCCCTCCGACAGCTTCGCCATGGTCCCCGCGCAGGCGCCGTCGAGCAACACGCCTAGCCGACCGCGCCTGCCCGGAGTGAGTTCGACCAAGAGCAGCCGGTCGACGCTGAGCAGGGGTTGCGGCTCGTCGCTCGGCGTTTGGTCCCGACCATCGATGGCGAGCCGGGGCAAGCCGTCGCCCTCGGCCTCGGCCAGGCTGCTTCCCCAGTCACTGAAGCGCTCCCCAGCGTACGTTCGCACGCCGCCCTCTGGATAGACGCGAAGTCGGATCCACACCGCGGTGGCCCGATCGTCGCTCGGGTTGTACACGCTGAAGCTGAGCGGCCAGTCGCGGGGATCCGGGAGCGCCAGGTCCCGAGACTCGAACCAGCCGCCGTCCGCGGCGTACAGATCGATACGCAGGCGCTGCGCGATGCTTGGGACAGGGAGGTTGGTGTCTACCTCCACGATCGCTTCGCCCAGCGGGGCCGGTGCTTCTCCGCTACAGCCGAGGGCGAGCAGCGCGAGCGAGGCAGCCCTGCGTCTCAAGGCACCTCCACGGTCCAGCCCAGGCTGCCTCCATCGAGGGCAGGCCGCTCGGGATCTGGACGCGTGAGCGCGTACGTGGTGACCCCCACTCCGATGGCGAGCACGCCGATGCCTGCCCAGAACCACCAGCGCTCGCTCAGCGCGACGCTCTCCGGATCGAGCACTGCCCGCAGCGTGACCTCTTCTCCGGAGCGCAGGCGAGTCTCGGTGACGTAGGGCTGGTAGCCCGCGCGCTGCACTTCCACGCGGTAATTACCTGCAGGTCGACTGAGGCTGAGCGGTGCAGTGCCGACGTCCACTCCATCGATGCTGACGGCTGCGCGCCGACGGTTCGCTCGAACACGGAGGCTCGCTGGCAGCCTGCTGAGCTCGAGGCGGAGCTCGAGCTTGCTGCCGGGCCGTACGTTCAGACGCTTGACGTGGTCGGCGTAGCCCTTGCTCGAGATCAGCAACAGGTGAGGCCCTGGATCCAGCGTGATCGAGAGCGTGCTACGTCCTGGCGCCTCGGGTGGTCCTGGATCACGCAGACCCGCGACGTAGCGATCCCCGCCGCTCGCGCTGAGCGGACGACCGTCGATGGAGAGCCTGGCTGATCTGGGGTTCAGCTCGAGGCGCACCTCGGCGAGCACGCGCTTCAGTTCCGCAAGGATTGCTCTGCTGTCATCCAGCAAGCTCGCGTCGAGGGGCTGTGTCCGCGCCTGCTCCAGCACGCGCTCGAAGCTGAGGCGCGCGCGCGTGTACTGTCCGAGGGCCCGCTGGCAGATCGCGATGTTGTAGGTGGTTCCCGGATGAGGGCGCAGCTTCGCGGAGGCCTCGAAGCGCTCCAGCGCCTCTCGCCAGCGCAGATCCGCGGCGAGCTTCGCGCCGGCCACGAAGGCGTCGCGTGCGCGCGCCTCGGGGTCATCGTTCCTCGGCGCTGGCGTACTGGTTCGTTCGGGGTCGGGCTTGGCCTGCGAGCGGGCGTCGCGTGCGGGACCGCTGCACAGCAGCAGCGCGCTCAGCCCGAGCGCCCAGCGCTGGGAGGTGCGGTGTGAGAGGCGCATTTCGCTAGAAGGGGGGCTCGGTCAGCAGCCGCGGCGCGCGTCCGGAGGGAGCCGGTGCTGGCTCCGCTCGAGTGCTGGCCGCGGCTGCGGGCTTGTGATGGGCGCGAGACGGCCGCGCCTTGGCTCGGGGCTCGGGCGAGATCAGCGCGGCTGGTGCGACCGGTTCGGCCACGGGAGCCGGTGGGGCGAGGCTGCCTGGAGTTGCCGTGGGGAGAGCACCGAGCGCGTCGCCCACCGGGGAACCCGTTTCGGCTGGCTGCGGAGCTGGTTTCTCGGGTGTGCCGCTGCTGCTGGTGAAGCCAAAGCCAGCGGCCGCGACGGCGCCCAGGGCGAGCGGGATCACCCACCAGCGGCTCTTCTTGGGGGTGAGGGGAGCACCAGGTGGCAGATGGGGGGACGTTCGGCCGGCGTCGATGGAGCGCAGGACGTCCAGCGCCTGCTGCGCGCTCTCGAGGCGCGCCGCGCGCTCTACCATCAAGCGCGCGATGAGCGGCTCCCAGGCAGGGGCAACCTCCAGCAGGCGGGCGCGCGGCACGCTGAAGTCGAAGTGCGCGAGTCGATGCAACACCTGACCCACGTTCTCACCGCGCAGCGGTCGCTCTCCGACCAGCGCCTCGAAGAGCATCACCCCCACCGCCCACAGGTCGGCGCGCTGGTCGAGGTCGGTGGCCCCGAATGCCTGCTCGGGCGCCATGTAGTAAGGCGTTCCCACCAAGGTACCGCTCTTGGTCAGACCGGCTGCGTCGGAGAAGGACCCCGCGAGCAGCTTCGCCACCCCGAAGTCCAGCAGCTTGACCTGTGTCCCGCCAGCGGCATCGTGGGTCAGGAACACGTTTTCCGGCTTGAGATCTCGGTGGACGACCCCCTTGGCGTGGGCCGCGGCCAGCGCGTCGAGGATCTGGACGAAGAGGCTTCGCACCTCGTGTCCCTGCAGCCGGCCGCGTTCTCTGAGGTACTGGCGCATGGAAATTCCGTCCAGGCGATCCATCACCAGCACCGAGGCGCCGTCGTCGGTGGTGAGCACGTCGTGGACCGCGACGACCCCAGGATGCTTCACCGCACACGCGGCCTGTGCCTCCCGCTCGAGGCGGCCTCGTTCCACGCCAACTCCCCCATCACTCGGGCGAAGCAGCTTCAACGCGACCTGGCGTTTCAGCAACGTGTCGGTGGCGGCGTAGACCACGCCCATCGCGCCGCTACCCAGGGCTTCGGAGACGACGTAGCGCCCGATGCGTTCACCTGGCTCGAGGGCTTGAAGCGCGACGCCCAGCGGATCCTGGTCGCTCTCTCCCGACTCTGCGGAGGCGAGCAGCGAGGCGGCGTGGCCAACCAGCTTGCGGCACTCCGCACAGTTCTCCAGGTGTTCCCGCGCCTTCGTGCGCTCGCTGGTGTCGAGGCCCCCTTCGACGATGCCCTGGATCCGACCCTCGCTCAGACAGTCCACGTCAGCTCCCCGCAGCGTCTCTCAACGCGGCCTCCCGGAGCAGGCGCTGCACGCTCACGTCGAGCTGGCTCTGAACCAGCCGGACGATGCTCTGAAACTCCGTCTCGCTGATGTTCAGCCGTTCATGTAGCCGTCGACGGGTGTCGGCGAACAGGTGCTCCCGGGTCTCAGCGATCCAGCGGGCCACCGTCGCGCGATGCACGGAGTACAGCGCGCCAATGCTGGCGATGTTCAAGCCATCCGCCAGATACAGCGAGAGCACGGTGCGTTGTTGCTTGTCCAGGTTGGCGAGCGCGTCACTGAATGCCTCGCGGAAATCTCCCGCGTACTTCTCGCGCAGGTAGTCGAGCTCGGGGTCGCGGCTCACCAGCGCCGCGGCGCGCTCCGCCTCGGACTCCACGTCCTCGCCCCGCTCGGACTTGCGCGCGCGCAGCAGCTCCAAGGTGCAGCGAACTGCCGCGACCTTGAGCCAGCCGAGCAGGCTGCCTCGTCCGGCGTAGCCGCCGATCTTCGGCGTCCCATCACCGACCAGCAGCCGGGCTCGCAGGATCTGCTGTACCTCTTCAGCGAGGGCGGAGGAGTTGTCCACGCGCCGAACCATTGCGGGCACGCGCGC
Source organism: Myxococcales bacterium (assembly GCA_020430865.1). The sequence goes on along the minus strand of JAGQIY010000199.1, from coordinate 709 downwards.
GAGGTAGTCGCGATCGAAGGCGGAGATGGCGTCGTCGTCTCCCAGCTCGCAGGCGAAGGCCAGGTAGGCGTCCGCGACGTGGCTGTCCTGCGGCAACGACTGTCCCGAGTCGCGCCTGGATCGCAGGCGCTCCACGAAGACGCGTTCGGCCACGCCCACGCGTGGCCACGCTTGGCGCGCCAGCTGCGCCAGTCGAGTGCACTCGTCCTCGTCCTCCATCGGGCGGCGGAGACTAGCCCTCACCCCCAAACCTCGCAAATGGGAAAGCCGCTGCAGTCAGAGCGGATCTGGAGCTTGCGTTCCGGCGGAGAGAGGAGCTTTTCCGCAGAGGAATACGCGGCGTCCGGGATTCTTCGACTTTCTCTGCGACAACCGCCCACCGCGCGCATCCCCTGGGAGAGACCGCTTGAACCTTGCGGTCCTGAAGGCGGCGCATCCGGGGTGTCTCGAGCTCGTGCTCAGCGCTGACACCGGATCTTCGCGAACCAACCAACACGAATCCAGGGACATTCACGATGAAATCGACGTTCTCAGCCATCAAGCTCCTCGCCTTTGGCTGTCTGGTTATTGGACTATCTGCGGCCCTACCTGCGTGCGGCTCCGACTCCGGTGGCGGGGGAAACTCCGGCGGCAGCGGTCAGGGGGGCAGCGGTCAGGGCGGCAGCGGTCAGGGCGGCAGCGGTCAGGGCGGCAGCGGTCAGGGCGGCAG
>JAGQIY010000198.1 GCA_020430865.1 Myxococcales bacterium | reverse complement strand
TTGGGTGAGGGAGTGAATGGCGTCGAGGATCAGCTCACGGTGCTCGTTCAGCATGTCCCTGAGCAAGACACGTAGCTGCCGGTCGTAGGGCGCTGGCAAGAAGCCGGTGTGTCCGAGGGTGAGCTGCGCCGACGCGAAGCTGGCGATCTCCCCGAGCTCGGCTTCTGAATCGAGGGAACGCTGGATGTCGATCTCGGCGTAGTGTGCCCACCAGGACTGGATCCACCAGGGTGGGTCGTCGACGTCCTCGGAGGCGTCCCTCGGCACGATGGCCAGGAACGGATCCGCCTTCGCCCCGAAGCGGGTCGCATTGAGGATGATGCGCACGGGCAAGCCGCTTCGCCCTTCGATGCATGGGATGTCGGCGACGCTCCGCATCTCCTTGGCCTCCAGGATCACGTCGTCGTTCGGGCTGCTCGTGGGACCCTCGATGCGGTACAGAATGCGTGCGGTGGTCGCGCTACCCAGGCCGAAGTTCGTGGGGATCCCACGCTTCTTGACCCGGAAGAAGTCCGCGGTTCGGCTTGGGTCGAGTTGCAGCATCAACGCGACGTAGCGCTGCCAGCCGGCGCGCGCTTCGCTGGCGTGGCTCTCCGCGAGCTCCGAGGTCATCAACTTCTCCGCCCGGCTCAGGAAGTCGCCCCGCTCTGCGTGGAAGGTGGAGCGGAGGCGCTGGAGCGCTGAAGGGAGTCGTCCCGTCGGGGGCGGGGAAAGATCGATGGCGTACGCGTCGAGGAACGCTTCCACGATGGGCTCACTGGGCCAGCCGCGCTGCTTCGCAGCGAGCGCGAGCGACGTCCCGAAGCGCACCAGGTCGATCACCGGCGGCCCGGAGACGGAATCGTCGTAGTCCGAGAGGCCCGCGCGTTCGTCGGTGATCGCCACCTGCTCCACGTGGGCGTCCCCGTGCAGGTTCACGGTGGGGAGCGTCGCCCGCACCCGAGCGAAGCGTTTGCATACCTCGATGGCGAACTCCCGGTTAATCGCGCGGAAATATCTGTGAGGGCTCGCCGAGAGCTTGGCGCGCAGCGTCGGGTTCTGGCGGTACGGCGAGTCCTGAGCAAGCACGAGGGGGTTCTGGTGGCCTGCCTCGGGAGCTGGTGCGGCTGGCGCGCTCGGTTCGGGCGGGGAGCTGGCAGGCGGAGGCAGCGGCTGCGCTGCGCTGCACCCGCTGAGCAACAACGCCAACAACCCGAGCCGCATGGTATCGAAAAGTACCACACCGGGCCCCGAGGGGCACCGCCAGCCCGGCGGAGCCGCAGCTTTTGACTCCCCAGGGCAACCGTGCGGTAACGATCCGCTCGTTCGTTGACACCAAGCAGGGCGTCGTCCATACCCTAGCGGTGGTCAGGCGAGGGTTGGGGTGCGTCGCGGCATTGGCGCTCGTTGTCGTGGGCTGTGGGGACGCCAAGGTGGGCTTCGGAGGCTCCGGCGGTGCGGGTGCGTCCGCAGGAACGTCCAGCGCCGGTTCGGCAGGCAGCGGCGGCAGCCAGTCCGGCGGGACTGGCGGTAACTCCGGCGCCGCGGGATCTGCGGGAAAGCCGGGCGCAGGCTGCGGACCGATCGGCACGTGCCCTGGGGAGTGGGTACGTCAGTTTGGCGGAATTCCGGGCTGGGACGACAGCGCCAACGGCGCCGCGGTTGACGCCGAGGGCAACGGATACGTTGCCGGCACCGTGTACACCGTCGAGCCAGGACCTGGAGTGTTCGGTAGTCTGCGCGACAACTTCATCCGCTCCTATTCGCCGACGGGGGACGAGTTGTCGGCGCGAGTGCTGACCACCGTTGACGGGACCGAGCGACTGTCCGCGCTGAAGCTGGATGGTCAGGGAAACATGTATGTCGCGGGCACTCTCTCCGGGCTGCTGAATGGCGAAGGTTCCAAGAGCCACCAGACGATGTACCTTCGGAAGCTCACGATGGCGGGCTCTCCGCTCTGGACCCGTGTCTTCGGAGCGCAGAGTCAAAACGACCTGTTTAGCTTGGACTGCGGACCCGACGGGAGCCCATTCGTGGTCGGAACCGTCGCCGCCGCGCTCCCCGGGCAGACCTATGCGGGTGGTTCGGACGCGTTCATCCTCAAGCACGACGCTGGCGGCAACCTCGCCTGGACGAGACAGTTCACGCATCCGTTCAACGACTTCGGCTACGCCGTCGCCGCCGATGCTTCGGGCAGCGCGTACATCGGGGGCCTAGTCACCGATGGCATGCCTGGCTTCGACACCAAGCCCGGGGACGTGGACGGCTACGTGCGCAAGTACAGCTCGTCGGGTGAGGAGCTTTGGACAGTGCCCATCGCGACGGATGACCGAGATCAGGTCAGCGCCATCGCCATCGACCCGAAGGGCGACGTCATCCTCACCGGAACCACCCTCTCCGCCTTTCCTGGGTTCACCAACGCTGGCAACAACGACATCTTCGTGTTGAAGCTCAGCCCCGACGGCTCGCCGATCTGGACGCGGCAGTTTGGCAGCGACCAATGGGACAAGCCCCACGCGCTGGAGGTGGACGAGACGGGCGCCGTCTACGTTGCTGGAGAGACGCATGGTTCACTCACGAGCGAGCCGAGCGCGAGCGATGGCTTCGTAGCCAGGCTGGAGTCCAACGGAACCGTCACGTGGATCCGTCAGCTCAGCCCAAGCGACCCTGAAGGCCTCGCGGAAATCGACGGCATCGCGGTAGGCGCAGGCGCGGCGTTCGTCGTGGGTCGGGTTCG
>JAGQIY010000015.1 GCA_020430865.1 Myxococcales bacterium | reverse complement strand
CTCTCGGGCGACCCTGGTGCTGACGCGTCGGAACGCTCCCAGGGGTTTCGGGGTGGACTGTCGTCGGGCCTCAGCCCTGGACGATCAGCCCCATCGAACGCGCGGTGCCGGCGATGCTGCGGCAGGCGGCGTCCACGTCCTCGGTGTTCAGGTCGGGCAGCTTCAGCTCCGCGATCTCGCGAATCTGCGCGCCGGTGACCGTACCCACCTTGGTCTTGTTCGGCTCACCCGAGCCCTTGGGCACGCCCGCCGCCTTCAGCAGCAGGACGGCCGCGGGGGGCGTCTTGGTGATGAACGAGAAGGAGCGATCGCCGTACACGGTGATGACGACCGGGATGATCATCCCGACCTGGTCGGCCGTACGGGCGTTGAACTCCTTCACGAACTGCATGATGTTCACGCCGTGCTGACCGAGGGCGGGGCCCACGGGCGGCGACGGGTTGGCCTTACCGGCCGGAACCTGCAGCTTGATGAAGCCGGTGATCTTCTTGGCCATGACTGGAACTCCTGCTGCTCAGCCCGCGGTCAGGCCTTCTCGACCTGGGTGAAGTCGAGTTCGACGGGCGTCGCGCGGCCGAAGATGCTGACGAGCACCCGCAGCTTGCCCTTGTCGACATTGACCTCGTCGACGGTGCCGTTGAAGTTGGCGAAGGGGCCGTCGGTGACCCGGACGGTCTCCCCTTCTTCGAAGCGCTGCTTCGGCGTCGGGCGCGCGGTGCCCTCTTCCATCTGGTTGGTGATGCGCAGCACCTCGCGCTCGGGCACCGGGCGCACCGAGCCGGGCGTGCGACCGCCGCCGACGAACCCCGACACGCGCGGCGTGTCGTTGACGATGTGCCAGGTCTCCTTGGTGAGCTCCATCTTCACGAAGATGTAGCCCGGGAAGAACTTGCGCGCGGGGCCACGACGCTCACCGCGGGGCGCCTCGCCGTCGTTCTCTCGCGGCACGAGGATCTCGGAGAACTGGTCCTCGACGTCGAACTGCTTGATGCGCTCGCGCAGGGACTGCTCGACCCGGTTCTCGTAGCCGGAGTAGGTGTGAACGACGTACCACTTGTGTTCCATGAATCCTCTCCGGCTCCGGGTATCAGACGATCCTGCCGCCCGCGGGAGTGCCCGCGTCAGCCGCCCAGGAGCATGCTGGTGAGGTTGCCGAACACCTGATCGAACAACCAGAGAATCAGGGCGATGATCAGCGTGACCACCACCGTCACCTTCGAGTTGTTCTTGGTCTCTTCCCAGGTGGGCCAGGTGACCTTGACCAGCTCGTCGGCGACCTCGTTCACCAGCGGCCGCGCCCGCTCGTGCCGCCAGGTATAGACCAGCAGCGACACGGCGCCGAAGGCCGCCAGCAGCGTGGTGCTGGTGAACTGCTTGCCGAGGATGTGCGCGTCACGCACCCCCGCGGTCGCGAAGATCAACGCGAACAGCTTCGCCATGATCACCCACGCGAGCAGCGTGGATGCGGCGAAGAACAGGTTGACCATCCGCTTGCTGGCGTCCATGGCGTCCTCGTGCGGGCGAGGTCCGATTCGCCGGATGCGGGCGTCGTCGATTCGATTGCAGGCCCGGAGGGACTTGAACCCCCAACCCCCGGATTTGGAGTCCGGTGCACTACCAATTGTGCTACGAGCCTAGAAAACGGCGCTGCGTCGACGTCGGACTACTTGCTCTCCCGGTGCTCCGTATGACGGTTGCAGTGCGGGCAGTGCTTTCGAAGGACCAGCTTTCCGGGCATGGTCCCCTTCTTCTTCACCAGGGAGTAGTTGCGATGGCCACAGATCGTGCACTCGAGCCCGATCTTCACGCGCGTGGTGCGGCCCATCGCAACCAACATCCCCATAATCCGAAACCCGGACGGCGAGCCGCCCGGGTCTCGGGGCACGGTCG
>JAGQIY010000197.1 GCA_020430865.1 Myxococcales bacterium | reverse complement strand
CAGCGCTGGTTCGATCCCGAGGCGCTGGTGGCCTTCGCGCTGGCCGAGCGGCGCAGGGTCCGTCTGGAGCTCGCGCAGGCCCACGTGCAGTTCTCCTTCGCCGACGTGGCGACGACCGGGAAGCTGATGGCCGCACTCCATGTGCTGGCTGGCGTGCTGCCGCCGCCGCTCCTCATCACCCAGGACGTGAGCTGGGAGTCGGAGGACCGAGCGGCGCTCGATCTGTCGCTGCAAGCGCGAGTGTGGCCGCTGCTGCTCGTGCTCGACACCCTGTGGTTCGGCATCCGCAACGTGAAGCTGAGGCGGCGGCCTGCGCTCGAAGGGATCGACAGCAGCCAGCCCGGAGGGTAGCCTGGAGCAACCGTAGGGGAGCGATGTCTAAGCAAAAACTAGGAAGTATCGTCAGCAGCTTGCTGGACGGGATGGGGACGCTCTCCAAGAGTGAGACCATCGTAGGCGAGCCACAAAAGGCCGGCGAGGCCACGGTGATCCCGGTACACCGCCTCAAGGTGGCGTTCGGCGCGGGCACTGCGCGGGCTGGCGCTCATGGGGGCAAGCTGGATGGAGACACCGGCGGACAGGGCGCTGGCAGCGCCGTCGAGCTGGATCCCATCGCGGCTATTGCCGTGGGGAAAGATAGTCACGCTCATCTGCTCACGGTCGAGGGCGACTCCGGGAACACCTGGGCGAACCTGATCGCTGAGGTCCCGGATCTCGTGACCCGGGTCGCTCAGACCCTGGGGGAGCGCGCGGTGCAGGAGCTCGGCTCGCGAAAGATCAGCGCGCGCGAGGTCGAGCGTGACGAAGGCGCGCCGGAGCTGGCGGAGACATCCGAAGAGTGATGCGGTCAGAAGCCTGAGAGCGTCTCGCCGCCGCTCCACGCCGCGCCCCAGCTCATCGTCGCCGTGCTTCGCGCCCAGGCGACCCGCCCGTCCGGGGCCGCCAGGATCAGACCGGCTGGAGCGCGCCAGCGCGAGGCCAGCTCTCCGACGAGCTGCCTCGCGGCCGCCTGAGGTCCTCCCACGCCGCTCAGCGCGCTGGCACGGTACGCGGTGACCGCCTTCAGGATGCCTTCGCCGTACCCCGTGGCGGAGCACGCGCCCAGCTGATCGTCGGCGTACGTGCCTGCGCCGACGATCGGGCTGTCTCCGACTCGTCCTGGATACTTCCCTGCGGTACCTCCGGTGCTGGTGGCCGCTGCCAGGTGGCCAGCGGCGTCGCGCGCCACTGCTCCCACCGTGCCCCCCGCCCAGTTCTTGGCCTGGCCTGCGGCCAGCGCCGCGGCCAGCTTGGCTCGCGCGGCGTCCGTCACCAGTTCCTCGACCGGGATCTCGGCGAAGCCTGCCTGCAGCGCGAAGCGCTTGGCGCCTTCGGCGGCGTAGAGCACGTGTTCACCATGTTCCATGGCCGCCCTGGCGATGAGCACCGGGTTCTTGAAGCCGACGAGCGCACAAACGGAGCCCGCCGCGAGGGCGCGGCCGCACATGATCGAGGCGTCCAGCTCCGGCACCCCGTCGGCGTTGAGCGACGCACCCGTTCCAGCGTTGAAACACGGATCGTCTTCGAGGACGACGACGGCTGCCTGCACCGCTTCGAGCGCTGAGCCTCCCGCGGCGAGCACGGCTCGGCCACGCTCGGCTGCGGCGCGGCATCCCGCTGCGTGCACGGGGCGGCGCTCCGTCGCCACGTCTCCTGCCCCGCCGTGCACCAGGATGCTCCAGCTGGCGCTACCGGGGCTGGTCCAGTCTGCGAGGGGCGCGTCGCTCATCCCTCTGGGGCTTATCACGCTGCGGAGAGCTTGCGCAGCCGGTACTCGACGATCAGTGGCAGCGGCGTCAGCAGCAGGCTCAGCCAGGGCAGCCGCGACGCCGCCACGCCATGCAGTAGCCAGAGCGCGAGGCCGGATGCGAGGAACAGCGCCAAGCCGGCGCGCCAGAGCCGTGCCAGCGACGGCTGCAGGGCGACGACCCAGGGTGGAAGCGCCACCACCAAGGGCAAGAGGAAGCACGCGGTCGCCAGGCGAAGGTCGACGGAGCGGGGCGGCGTCTGGGGAGCCACGGGAACCAGACCGGTGCCCGCCGAGAAGCGCGCGCCGAGCGGGTCGGCCAGCGTGCCGTCGGCGAGCAAGTGCCAGTTCCGTCCGGATTCGAGGGCAGGGAAGAGGCCGTGCTGGTCAGCCCAGGGGCCGAGCGCGATCACCAAGCCTCCCAGCGCGAGCAACCAGCCTCCCAGCACCGCGCCTCGCTCGAGCGCCGCGGGCGTGGCGCCCAGCGCGAGCAGCGCTCGGGCCTCGCCGCGCGTGCGTGCAAGCTGACCGCTGCCCCAGGTCGCCAGAGCGGCCAGCAGCGGTCCAAGCGCCCCGAGCCTCGCGGCTCGCTGGCCCCACGACGCATCGGCCTCGTCGGTTGCCCAGGTCAGCGCCACGGCGAGGGCATACAGCGCGAGTCCGATCCACAGCGCGCGTGACAGCTGAGCTTTGCCGTGGGGATTCAACATGCGGGCTCGGGTTCGAACACCCGGCGTGGCGTGCCCGGGTGATGGGCAGAAGTCTTGTCCGGATGGGGACTGGACTGCTAGCGGTCAGTCGGGGTTCCGTCTTGCCCCCGTTCGAGGTAGCTGATGCATACGAGGTTCGACAGGCTGGGTTCGCAGGTGTCCGGAGCGGCGCTGAGCGTGCTGCTAGTGGGATTGGTCACGGGGTCTGCGGGGTGCGACTTCGGTGAGGGCGACGCCAAGATTCCAGGCGAGAACCTCGGAACCTTTCACATCGTCGCCCGCATGCAGTCCAGCACTTGCGGCCCTGGAGCGCTCGGGAGTCAGGACGTGTGGGAGTTCGACGTGCAGATGTCACGGGACGCCGGGCAGGTGTTCTGGCTCAACGGAGAGGAGCCGGTGAGCGGGAGCCTGGCAGCAGACGGCGTGAGCTTCGCGTTCGATACCTCCGCACAGATCCAGCTGATCGAGCCTGGTCCCGGGGTACCTGGCTGCGCCGTGGTGCGGACGGATCGCGCGAGCGGTCAGCTCGATAGCAGCGAGGAGGTGCTCGGCTTCTCCGGGCGCCTGGGCTACGGGTTCGTGCCTGCTGCGGGTTCCGATTGCACCCAGGCCCTGGGCGTGGAGGGAGGCTTCTACGCGCTCCCATGCGAGATCCAGTACGAGATGAGCGCAACCCGCACCGAGGCACCTCCGGAGGACTGACGGCGCTGCATGCTGACGGCGCTGCATTGCTGACAGCGCTGCATTGCTGACGGCGCGCAACATTCTGGTGGCGAAAAGCCCTGTCGCGTCGCAGGCTTGGCAAACCCTGGATTGGGTGCTAAGTCTGAACCAACGTGCAGGAATGGAGGAAACTCCCGGGATGTTCCGGCAGGGGAGAACCCCTGTACTTGCACGGGGGTGTGGGTCGAACCACAGGACGCCCCCGGAGGCTCCGGTGTCTTCTCGAACACGCTCCGCGCTCATCGAGTGCGGCGGGTGGAGCGAGACGCGCACCGATCGTGTTCTCCATGACGTCTTCGGTCCGACCCCTCTTGTTTCGGAAACACCTCGACGGGGACGGAAGGCGGTTCGCGCGCTCCAGCGTGCGTCGCGTCATCGCGGTTCACTTGGTTCTCGCGGAACCCGACCGGAACCCGGGCGACGAGGCAGCTCTCGCTCAGGCCGAGGTGTCTGGCATCGGCCAGAGGAGGGAAGCAACGACATGCAGAGTAGTGACACCCCTAACCAGGAGGCAGATCGCTCCTAGCGGCTGCTGCTCTGGACCGGTTCCAGCCTCGCACTTGAGCTGACTCGGGCTGGGCGTCAGCGGGTTTCGACTCCTGAGCGCCGAGGTCGAGGGTTCGTGAGAGGTGGTCGCCACCAGAGGAGACTCACGGTGGTCGTGTGCGGGCGGGGCTCGCCCACGAGAGACCAAGAAGCAGCGCTGAATCGATTGCGATCACCACGCTGAGTTTGGGCCATCGGGTGCTAGTCGCTCGGTGGACTCAGGCCACGCGGTAAGCCCGTCGGAGACGGGGCCTACGGCGGGTCGGGTGGGCACAGTCCCACCCGGCCCGTTTCTATATTTCTCGTCCAACGTCGCTGCTTCGCGCCCCTCACCCCAGGAAGATCCCCCCACGGCTGCGTGTCCGAAGCGGGGGACCGAGCGTGAGCACGCATCCGAAAAAACGAACGCTTCACCCGCGCCACGAGGGTGGGCCTTTGCCGCGCCATGTACTAGCGTCCCCACGCCCACGGGCTGGCCCCACCACTGGGGGGCTCAAACGCTTTGACTCGCTCCATGCGAGCTGACTTCCCGAGAGCTTCCGGAGAACGAGAACGACGGCCATGCACCCCCTGCTTGCCTTCTTGAACACGCACCTCTTGGCCGACACATCGATGTGGTCGGCGCCGGTCTTCCAGAAGGACGTCTGGACGGGCGTGATGCGCGCGGTGCGCTACCTGCTGACCTTCGGCGGCGCGGTCTTGCTGATGTACGAGATCCGCGCCCGAAAGCTGCGGCAGCCGCTGAAGGAGCGCACGATGAAGGGACTGGCGGTGCTGTTCACCGTCCTGGCCTTCGGCGCCTACTTCGACTTCGGCAACCCGAATACCCGCTACAGCGAGTACTACCACCGCCACGAGTTCTACCACTACTACCTGGGCTCGAAGTACTTCGAGGAGCTCGGCTACGCACGGCTGTACGAGTGCTCGGCCGTCGCGGAGGTGGAGCTGGGGTTCGGCGCGGAGATGCCGAATCGGGAGATCCGCGACCTCGCCCACAAGAACCTGATCAAGCCAGTCGCCGATACCGAGGTCTTGAAGAACCCGGGCCACTGCAAGGATCACTTCTCTGACAAGGACTGGGAGGCGTTCAAGAAGGACGTCCTGTGGTTCCGGAACTCTGCCAACGGGGGCGAGTACTGGAAGAGCATGCTGAAGGATCACGGCTACAATCCGCCGCCGGTCTGGACGATGGAGGGCAAGTTCTTCTCCAACCTGGGCGTCGCCGACGATGGCTTCTTCAAGAAGCTCGCCGGCATCGACGTGGTGCTCCACCTGGGCATCGTGCTGCTGATCTACTGGGCATTCGGTTGGCGAACCATGATGGTCGCGACCGTCTTCTGGGGCTGCAACGCCCCCGCCAACTTCTACTGGACGGGCGGGGCGTTCCTCAGACAGGACTGGATCTTCTTCCTCGTCGCCTCGGTGTGTTTCGCGCGGAAACGCAAGTTCATGCTCGCGGGCTGGACGCTGGCGTGGTCGGCTCTGCTCCGGGTGTTCCCAGCGGGCTTGTTCTGGGGCTATGGCCTGGTGATCCTGACCACGTTCGCCTCCATGGTCTTCAAGTCTGGTGGCCTCAAGGCAGGCTGGGAGCGCTACCGCCAGACCCGCTTCTTCCGTGAGCACACCCGCCTGATTGCGGGTGCGGCCCTGTGTGTCGCCGTGCTCGTGCCCGTTTCCGCGAAGGTCTCGGGGGGCTTCGACTCGTACTCGGCATTCTGGAAGCACATCACGCTCCACACGGGCACGGGTCTGACGAACCACATGGGCGTGAAGACCATGCTCACCCATAGCTGGGACGGCCGCATGCGCTTCACCCGGGACAACAGCCTCGATGACCCGTTCCAGCCCTGGAAGGACGGGCGCCACCAGCGCGACCTCAAGACCAAGCCGATTCGCTACGCCATCGCGCTGACGATCGCGCTGTGGGGAGTCTGGGCGATGCGTCGTACCCGGCTGCTCTGGGTCGGACTGCCCATGGGACTCGTCCTGGTCATGACGCTGACGGATCTCACTTGCTACTACTATTCGATGTTCATCATCGCAGCCGTGCTCTCACGCTTGAGACCCGGGGTGGGGCCGATGATGCTGGTCGGTAGCGGCGCGAGTCAGCTGCTGCTGGACTCCTATTTCTTCGTCGACGACAAGTACACCGCGCAGTCGTGGTTGTTCTTCGTCATCGGCTGTCTGGCCATGTTCGCGGTGAGTCGCCCGTTCAGCGTCGAGCGCTTGAAGGCGTGGTTGCGAGGGAAGCCGGAGCCGAAGTCGCCGCCCGAGGACGGTGGCGCTGCTCCGATGCCAGCGCACGGCTCCTGAGCGCATCCGGTCGCGTGCGGCAGGGTGATTCCGTAGGGATTGCCCGGCTGCCATCGCCGGCCGTGCTCGGGGTTTGGGGGTGAGGGAGCGCCAGTCTGCTCAGCGCGCCGCGGAGCAGCAGCGAAAGCCGGTCTGCGGACCATGGTAGTACTCATCGTGTCCGGTGGTCGCTGCGCGGCAGTTGTTGCGCCCGGCGAGCCACCAGCCGCCGCGCAGTGACGCGCGCCATGGGTGTTGGCGGCCGTCACGGTGAGTCCACTCGTCGACGTTACCCACCATGTTGCGGACCCCGAACGGGCTCGTGCAGTCGGGTAGGTCTCGGGCGCGCTTGCGCAGATCGCGGAGTTTTCCGCGGTACTCTAGGTCCGTTAGATCGAAGTTGCAGAGCTTGCTATCGCGCTTGAAGCCATACGGATACGGCAGCATCTCCTCGCCTTCACAGGCGAACTCCCACTCGGTCTCGAAGCACAGCCGCTTGCCCTGATCCTTGCAGATGTCTCGTGCCATCATCCAGGACTGGTCGATCAACGGGAGTTCGTCGGGTGCTTCACCAGGGGGAGTCGAGGCGACGTATTCGTCGCGGTCGATGCAGAAGCGCATGAACTGCTTCTCCTTGGACAGGCACTCTGGATGCTCGTCGAACTCGGCGCAGCGGTGGTGCGAGAGGAAGCCGGTGTCCAGGTAGCGCTTGCAGGTGTGCCTGACCTTCGGACAGTACTCGCCCTCCACGAGCACCATCTCGGGCGGGCACGCGGGGTTCAGCTCCTGCCCATCGGGGCCGTCGATCTCGGGTGACCCATCCGCGCCGGCGTCCGACCTGGGCTCGATGCTGACGAGCGGGGTGTAGCAGAGCTGGCTGGCGGTCTCGGTCGCTGCATCCACCTCGCTCACAGGCTCGAAGCGGCACATTGGCGCCGGCCCAGCCTGCGTGGGAGGCGCCTTGCTCGCCTTCGGAGGCGGGATCTCATGCCGGGCCACGGGATCATCGCATCCCACGGCCAGCAGCGAAGCCAGGGCGAACACCAGCGTGAGCCTGGCGTCGACCTCATGTGTGGCGCTGGAGCCCACGTCGCTAGCTGATCCCCCCTCGCTCACTCAGAGCACGCGACGCAGGGACGCGAGCGCTTCGTTGAAGCCGCGCGGAAACGCTTTCATGGCGATGTCGAGGTGGTCCCAGTCGGTCTCGATCGCTCGCACCGATCCGAGCGCGGTCAGCGCGGCAACCAGCGCCTTGAGCTTGGCGCTCTTGGTGATCGCCGGGTGCTTCATGAAATCCAGCACGATTCGATCATCCTGGGCCTCGACCAGCATCGCGGGGCGCTTCGGCATGAACGCCGCCAGATTGCCTGGCTTGCTCAGATCGAGCGCACCGCTCTTGAGCAGCGTTGCCACCGGAGAGGCGCCGTTGTCGTCGAGCACCTTCGCGGTGACGTCGTCCAGGCGGATCTCGAAGCGCAGCTCGGCCTCGTTGAGGCTGACCCGGTCGATGAAGATCACTGCCCCCGCGCGCACCGTTGCGCCCATCTCCGTGATCGTCGCTGCGACGCGGATCCCCGGGGGTACGGCCTCGACGCTGACGTCCTTCGGCGCCTTCGGCCCCTTGGCCTGTCCGGCCAGCCAGCGTAGCGCGTCGAGGGGCAACCCAAAGCGGAGCGCGACGGCGTTCTTGGCCGCGCGCATCAACTCCGCCGGGTGACGTTTTAGGTATCCAGTTGCAGCCCCGAACATCGCCAACTTGTCAGCCATCGTCGGGGGAGTATAAGGCACGGTCTCCTCGCGACGGGCGAGGATTGTTTCGATTGCTCGCGCCTTTGCGGCGCGGAGTGTAGGGTCGTACGCAGCTCGCGAGCGGCTCAGGTCGCTTGGTCTCTTTCTCAGGGACCCGACCATCACGACGCCCTGGGCGTCAGCGCCTTCCACCACCCTCTGTGCGGAGGGTGGAGCGCCGTCTGGCGCGGTTCGCTCGATCTGGCTGTTCGAGGTCGAGAGATCCGGGTGAGGTTCGCTTCATCGTGAACTGGAGCGTGCTTCGAGGTCCGACTCGAGCTGGTCGGCGCGAACCAGCAACCCGCGCAGCCCGCCTGCGCAGAAACACCAACTCTCGACCCGCGACCTGCGCTTCGAGTTCGGAGGCCCCCTCACCGTGTACAAGCAAATCACCGTCTCTCCCGCCGAGGTCCACGACACGCTGCGTCGCCACATGTTGGTCGACGGCTATCCGATGGTGGTCGATCTCGAACGGAGCAAGGGTTCGATCGTGCGCGACGCACGCACGGGCAAGGAGTACCTCGATTTCTTCAGCTTCTTCGCCTCGAACCCCGTTGGACTGAATCACCCGGGCATGGATGACGACGTGATTCGCGATCGACTCACTCGCGCCGCGATCACCAAGGTCAGCAACGCGGACTACTACACCTCGTTCATGGCGGAGTTCGTAGCGACCTTGGAGCGCACGGCCGCGCCGCCGGAGTTTCCGTACTACTTCTTCGTGGACGGGGGCGCCCTCGCGGTGGAGAACGGGATGAAGACAGCCTTCGACTGGAAGGTGCGCAAGAACCTGGCGAAGGGCAAGGGTGAGCTCGGCACGCAGATCATGCATCTGCGCCAAGCATTTCACGGGCGCTCCGGCTACACGCTGAGCGTCACCAACACGGATCCAATCAAGACTCAGTACTTCCCCCAGTTCGACTGGCCCCGCATCGACAACCCGGCGATTCGCTTCCCGTTGGACGCCGAGAGCGTGGCCTCGACCGAGGAGGCGGAGCAGCGCGCTCTGGCCCAGGCTCGCGAGTACTTCTCGGCGCGAACGGACGATATCGCGGCCATCCTGGTGGAGCCGATCCAGGCTGAAGGCGGTGACAATCATTTCCGTGTAGAATTCTTGAAGGCGCTGCGCGATCTGGCGGACGAGCACGAGGCGCTCCTGATCTTCGACGAGGTGCAGACCGGCCTGGGTCTGACGGGCAGCTGGTGGGCGTTTCAGCAGTTTGGTGTGGTGCCCGACATCGTGTGCTTCGCCAAGAAGATGCAGGTCGGGGGGATCTTCGTCAGCAAGCGCATCGACGACGTCGAGCAGCACGTCTTCAAGAAGTCGTCGCGCATCAACAGCACGTGGGGAGCGTCCCTGGTGGACATGGTGCGCTGCACCCGCATCCTCGAGATCATGGAGCAGGACAACGTGCTGGAGAACGTGCGTCAGCGCGGTGAAGAGCTGCTGGAGGGACTGCTGGCGATCCAGGCCAAGTTTCCCGACCGCATCAGCAACGCTCGGGGCCGGGGTCTGATGTGCGCCATCGACTTGCCCGACACCGAGACGCGTCAGAGGGTGATCCGCGCCGCGTTCGACGACGGCATGGTGGTCCTGCCATGTGGCCCTCGCACCGTGCGCTTCCGGCCGACGCTCACCGTCAAGCAAGAGGTGATCGCTGACGGCGTGAAGCGCCTCGAGCACGCGATCACCGGCGTCCTCGGCGGCGCATGACGCTTCGGGTGGTGCGACGCTGGACTCGGGCTATGCTCGGCAGCTCGCCGGCCATGGCGAGCTGCCCTTTCGCATCGACCAGGTGAAACCCGTGGACTGTCCGAAGTGCCGTTCTGAGCTGATCGAGGTGGAGTACGCCGGCGTCACCGTCGATCGTTGCGAGGCCTGCTCGGGGATCTGGTTCGATGCGCTGGAGCTGGACGCGCTGCTGAGGGCGAAGGGCGCCGAGAGGATCGACTCTGGCGACGCCCGGCTCGGCAAGCGGCACAACGCCAACGATCGCATCAAGTGTCCGCGCTGCAGCACTCAGCTGCTGCGCATGGTGGACGCTGGCCAGCCCCACATCTGGTTCGAGCAGTGCCCGTCCTGCGGCGGATCGTTCTTCGACGCGGGGGAGTTCCGCGACCTCAAGCAGCACACGCTGGGCGACTTCTTCAAGCGACTGTTGGCCAAGCCGCGCATGTAGGCGCGGCCGTGAACACAAAGCGCAAAAGGCCGGCCTGAAGAGCTTCAGGTCGGCCGACGTCGCTGTGGTCCTGGCTCAGCCTTCGGACTGCGCGGCTGCTTCTTG
>JAGQIY010000196.1 GCA_020430865.1 Myxococcales bacterium | reverse complement strand
GGCAACGGTGGCGATGGCGAGGGCCAGCTTGTTCTTGGTGGACATCTTGAGAGTCTCCTTATTCGTCTCGATCGCGCGAGCGTTTAGTGTGTTTTGCTCGCGGTGGCCACCGTTTTTTTTTTTTTTTATCGGGGCCGTTAAGTGGGTTGGTTCTTGGATCCTGCGCGCGGGATGCGAAGCTGTGGGTTCTTTGCCGTGGGGAGCCGCTACACGCGCTGCGCCACGCTGTCTCGCGACTCAAGGTCGCGGCCACCTGTTCAGTGGTGATCGTGATGCATCGGCTCGGTAGCCAGACCAATGTAGATGGTGGTCAGCAGAGTGAAGACCAGGGTCTGCACGACGACCACGATGCAGCCGAGCAGCATCACGGGGATCGGTACGATGATCGCGACGAGCGCCATGAACGTGGTCAACACGAGGTGGTCGACGGCCATGTTCACCATGAGTCGGACCGCCAGCGTCACGGGGCGCACACAGAGCGAGATGACCTCGATGGGGAACATCAAGGGAGCGAGGTAGGGCGAAGGGCCCGCCAGGTGCTTCAGATAGGCGCCACCGTTGGTGATCAGACCGTAGGCGTTGAAGGCAATGAAGACGACCAGCGCGCTGCCAGCGGTGATGCTGAGGTTGCTGGTGGGGACGGGCATGCCGGGGATCAGCGCCATCACGTTGGCGAAGAACACGAAGCAAGCCGAAGAGGCGATCAGCGGGAAGTACTTCTTCGCGCGGTCGGCATCCATGACGCTCTTGGAGAGGTCGTAGAAGTAGCCGAGGAAGGCCTCCATGAACGTCCGCAGCGTGAGCTGGTCGTCGGGCACCACGGCCTCTTCGAGCTTGGTGAGCCGGCTGCGCACGCGCATGCCGATGAGGATCAACAGCACCGCCACGAGCAGGCTCGCGGTGATGGGCTCGAAGTCCTCCCAGGTGCCGTGACGATTGCCGACGAAGGACTCGCCCAGCATGTGAGCGTTTCGGCTCAGGTTGCCTTTGAACTTCTCGAGAAGAAGCGTCAGCCAGGTGTAGTGACCCATGTGTGCGCTTAGTTTCCTTCCCGCACTTGCGAGGGAGCCGTCTTGAACTGCCCGAGAACGATACCGAGCGGCAACGCGGCGTAACCCACCCCGAGTGCGAGGATGTCTACGGCGCCCAGACGAAGCAGGGCGAACACTCCGCCAAACAAGGCGGCAAACTTGATCAAGGTGATGAGGAACAGCCCACCCTTGGACTTGCTCTCATCGGGAGTCAGAAACCCGCTGATCACCTTGGCGATGACCCACAGGTTGCCAGCGGCCAGCAGTACCCCGAGGCCCGTGCTGAAGCCTGACTTCACACCGAAGTACGCGAAGGAGCCGGCGGTCAACGCGGCGCCCACCAGGCCGAGCGCCCAGAGCACGGGAGCGATCCCGGCGTTCGAGCTAGCGGAGGTGGTCTTTGCGTTCATGGTAGCGTTTGCGCTCTTCGCGTTCTTGGCGTTCTAGTTCTTCGGTTTCTCGCTGCAGCTGCGCTGAGGCGCGGACGATGGCGCGGATGCCGGCGACGAGTCCAAAAACCAGCCAGAGGGCGGTCATCCACGGCTCTGTCCCGAGCCAACCATCGAGCTTCTGGCCAACCCAGAGACCGATGGCGATGCTGAGGACGAACTCGAGCCCGACGGTTCCAACTGTTCCGAGGGCTTTCCAGTTTTGCTGCACGGTGCCCTTTAAGGCGGCGGTCGATTAGCACGCACCTCTAGCCAGGGTCAACGCGCGTTTCGACGCACCGCGCCTCGCCCCGAGCCAGGGACACGCCCGATGGTGAGCACCGAGCGCGGGCGGGCTATCGCACGTCTTGGAGCGGGGTGCCACAGAATGGGGAGCACGAGTCCGACAGAGCCCCTTGCGCCGCCGGTCGAGCGGCCCGAGACAAGGAGTTCGGGGCGTCGAAGGGCGACGTCAGCGGACGAGTGGTATCTTTCGTTCATGTCACGGCTAGGCATCTGTCCAGTGGCTCTGTTTCTGGCGCTCGGCGCACCCGCGAACGCGTTCGCGCAGGGCGCGCCGGCGGAGCCCCCTGCCCCCGAGGGGCCAGGGCCGGAGTACTACGTCGAGCCGGGCGACCAACAGGCGCCGCCGCCCGAGAGCGTGCCAGGCACACCACCACCTGCGCCTGGCTACACGACGAATGAGCCGCCACCCGCGGTCCGGGTCTACGAACCGCCGCCGCCTGGCGTCTATGAACCGCCACCACCGCCCCGTCCGCGTCACCTCGCTCCCGCGTATTCACTGTGGGTCGGCGGACGCCTTGGCTTCTTTCATCCGTTCGGAAACGCCTGGGCCAACTGCACCGCCGTGGATCGCAGCGGCCTCTGCTTGGCCTCGGATGGTGAGGAGTGGCAGAACTACGCGAGCAGCGGGCCGATGGGCGAGCTCGACGTTGGAGCGCGGCTGGGTCGGCGCCACGTGCTATTTTTCACATGGGAACGTGCGTCACTGGGCAAGGGCGACTACGAGGTCCCTGGCAACGGGGACCAGCAGAACGGTGAGACTGACTTTTTCGGTCTCGGCTTGCGGTTCTCCTCGGACCCGGACAACGTCGGGCTGTTGATCGAGATCGTGGTCGGTGGCCGCCGCTTCCGCACCAGCTGGGCCAACGGCGACGAGCTCCGTCTGGAGGACGCCCCGTTCGAGTCGCGCATCGGCATCGGCGCGGACATCCGCCTCTCGCGATTGGTTGCCTTGAGCCCGATGCTCACGCTCGGTGGCGGTCAGTTCGGGTCGGCGACATACTACAGCAAGGCGACCAACACCGAGACGGAACAAGCGGACATCGTCGCGAGCCACGCCTGGGTGACGCTTCAAATGGGGCTGCACTTCGACGTCTTTGGCAGCGACTGAGCCTGGTCGGTCGACGAGAACCAACACGCGTCCGAGCCGAACTGGACACGGCGCCAGTCAACGCCCGGCGACCGCAGACGGACGACGCCAAGCCGAGGGAAGCGAGCCCCATTCGCGTTCGTCTCGGGCATCGTGGAGAGGAAAGGAAGCCTCTCCATGCCCCGATCTCGAAATGCCCAAGCCCTGATCACGCTGTGCTCGTTGCTCGCCGCCTGTTCCTCGAATTCGGATCCCCAAGGTAACACGCCGGACGGCGGAGGCGCTGGAGGCGACGCTGGTTCGAGCGCAGGCGGCAGCGCCGCGAGTGGCGGCACGGCGGGCGCTCAGGGCGGCAGCGCAGGCCAGGCTGGCAGCAGCGCGGGTGGCAGCACCGGCGAGGCAGGTGCTGGCAGCGGCAACACGGGTGGCGCCGCTGCAGGTAGCGGCGGAGTGTCCGCCCGGGACACGTACTACACCAAGGACGGCAAGATCTACGACCCTTGCGGAGAGGAGCTGGTGATGCGCGGGGTCAACCACCCGACGATGTACGTGGACCGCTCCGGCGCCGCGCTGCCCGAGATCGCGAAGACCGGCGCGAACGCCGTCCGCCTGTTCTGGTTCGGGACCCATGGCGTCGGTATCGGAGAGGCGGAGCCGGCCATTCAAGCCGCAGTGGACAACCACATGCTGCCCATCCTCGAGCTGCATGACTCGACCTGCAAGTGGTCCCTGGACGACATCCAGAGCTACTGGACCAGCGGTGAAGCGGTGAGCCTGATCACCAAGCACCAGGGACACCTGATCGTGAACATCGCCAACGAGGCGAGTTCCCCGAGCGACGACGCATTCGCCTCGGAGTACTCGGCAATCGTCCAGACCATGCGTTCCGCGGGGATCCACGTACCGCTGATGATCGACGCTGGCAGGTGCGGTAGGAACTACCAGGTGCTGCTGAACAAGGGCGCCGAGGTCATGGCGGCCGATCCGGAGCACAACCTGATCTTCTCCGCCCACCTCTACGACCCCCTCACACGTGACCAGCTCGCCAAGCTGATGGGCGACTTTCAGGGAGCGGCGCTGCCCTTCGTAGTCGGAGAGTTCGCGAACCGCGAGCCTCCGGGCTGTGGAGCAGCGCTGGACTACGGTGGCCTGATCACCGAGGCCAACTCCCGCGGCATCGGTTGGCTCGCCTGGTCCTGGGGAGACAACGATCCGAACAAGCGCTGGAACGGGGACTGCGACGAGTTCGATATGGCCGAGACATTCGCTTACGACTCCCTCTTCGGCTGGGGCAAGGAGGTGGCGGTGAGCCTGCCGGCGAGCATCCAGAACACCGCCGTGCGCTCTCCATGGTTGCGCACGGGGAGCTGTCAGTAGCCGAGCCCCAGGAGCGAACCGCGGCTCAACCCGCGATGCGCTCGGTCTCGTCCAGGAGCGCGTCGAGTCGCCGAAGCAGACGCGGGCGCAACGCGCCCACAGCGCGAGCGCGGTGCCCATACTGGTCTCGTTCGTCGTCGCTCATGCTGGACAGCGTCTTTCCCGACAGCTCGTCGAGCAACAGCAAGGGACCGTAGCCGAAGCCGCCGCTGCCCTGGGCGCTACGCGCGATGTGACCGCAGATCTCACCCTCGGCGCGCTCTAGCTCGCCGCCCCAGGGGCTGACCAACGATAAGACCGCGCGGAATCGAGCGACCCGCTCACCGTCGCTCACCGCCTCCAGTGCGCGGAGCAACGCGGCGTTGTTCTCGGCGTCGGTCGCACGGTCGTGCGCAAAGACCTCCGAGCGCGCTCCCGGCTTCCAGCCCAGAGCCCTCACCTCGAGCCCCGATGCGTCAGCAAGGCAGAGCAGACCCGTGGCATCGCAGACCGCCTGCGCCTTGGCAAGCGCGCTCTCCTCCAGGCTGGCTCGAGCGCCGGCAGGGTGCTCGTAGTCGCTTCCCAGTACGTCCCTCACCCCCAACCAAGCCACGGGCAGATCCGCGAGGAGACGTTGGAGCTCGGCGCGCTTGCGCTCGTCCGTCGTGGCTAGCACGATACTCACCAGGGCCTCCGACATACCGGCAGAGTGTCACACGAGAACGGCGCCGAGCGAAGCCCGTTGGTCGAAGCGCTCGGAGCCAGCGGTCAGTAGTTCTCTGCGACCGAGCGCTCACGCTCGAACGAACCGGGCTCGCGCTCGGGTTCACAGCGTGGCAAGCGAATCGTGAACCGCGTGCCCCTGGGCTCCCGGGGCTCCACGCTGATGGATCCGCCATGAGCTTCGATGATCTGGCGAGTGATCGGCAGGCCAAGTCCGGTGCCCTGACTCTTGGTGGAGAAGAAGGGCTCGAAGAGACGCTCGCGCGCCTCGGGCTCGATGCCGGCTCCCTCGTCCTCCACGATCAGCAACACGTCAGGGTCGTCGTGCTTCACGCTGACCCAGAGCTCTCCGCCATCGGGCATGGCGTCGCCACCGTTTCGCACCAGATTGAACAGCGCCTGCTTGAGCTGAGCTTCATCCAGAAGCACGGGCGGGGGTGAGGGCTCGAGGTCGATATGCAGCTCGACGCCCCGGCGGCCCAAATCCTTACGGATAAACTCGAGCGCCTCTTCGACGACGTCGCTCAGGTTCTCGCGCTCGAGCTGGGTAGGGCGCTGCCGCGCCACTGACAGGTACTGCTCCGAGAGAGCGCTGAGCCGCTCGAGCTCACCCTTGATGGCCTTGAGCAGGCTGCGCGTCTCGTCGTCGGCTTGCTCCAGCTCTTCTTCCAGCAGCTCGACGTTGAGCCCGATGGACGACAACGGGTTGCGGATCTCGTGGGTGACCAGCGCTGCCATCTTGCCGATGGTCGCCAAGCGTTCCTGGCTCACGAGCTGCTCGTTGGCGCGCGCGATGGCACGCACCATGCTCTCGAAGGTGTCCGCGAGCTCGCCGATCTCGTCGCTGGACGATACGACCTCGCGGGGGGTGAGATCGCCCTCGGCGACTGCCTTCGCCCGCTCGGTGACCAGCGCGAGAGGACGCAGCACGCGCCGTGCGTAGAGCGCAGCGCCGAGACCCACCAGCGCCGTGAACACACCGAGACCCAGCGCAAGCTGAATCGCCAGTCGCTCCCTCGCCCGCGCCCGGTCGAGCAGCGCGTCCACGTTCTTCTCGACGCGCGTCTCCAGATCGCTGAGTCGCCGCTTTCCCTTGCTTCCTCGCGTAACCAAGTTGTCCCGCAAGGACTCGGCGCGCTCGGCGTCACCCCGCGCGAGGGCGTCGAAGAGCTGGGCCAGCTCCTCCTTGTCCTTGCCGAGCGACTGCTCGATCTGAGTCGCCTCGCGAGATAGCTCGAGCCCGGTGTTCTTCACGCTCGGCTCGCTCGAGCTCACGAACGCGCGGGACAACGCGGCCCGTACCTCCCCGAACGCCTTGGGGCGCCCCACCTTCAGCGCGGTGTCGAACCACACGCGCTTGTCCACCGGGTTCCGAGCGCTGGTGATGTGATTCAGCTGGATGTTCCAGCTGTCCTGCCCGTGAACGGCGTCGCGCAGCGCCAGCGACAGGGGCAGGTACCCCGACCGAATCAGCTCGGCCTCCGCGGCCGCGCGCCGCTGCGCCACCACGCCCCACCCCGTCATCACCGCCAGCGCGAGGGTCACCAGCGCGTAGGACAGCAGCACCCGCGTGGCGACGGAGCGACGGCGTGATTCAACCATCGCCAGTGGCGAGGCTCCGCGCGACCAGGGCGACGATGTCGAGCACCTCGGCGCCGCTCTTCTTGAAGCGCCTCGAGCTCGAGGCACATCCAGTCACCACGGTCCCCCCGCCCTCCTCTGCGTGCTCCGCGAGGCGCTGCGCTGCGATGCGCGCTGAAGCGTCCGGCATCGTCAGCGGCAATAGCCCGCCCGCTCCGGAGCACACCGCTTCTTCTCGAGAGCGCGCAAACTCCGCAGGTGCTTCCCCAAGGATACGTGTGAGGACCGCGCGCGGCGCCTCGTAGACCCCCAGGCCGCGCCCGAGCTGACACGGGTCGTGCCAGCGCAAGGGTCGAGGCATGTCCTCGAGGCGCCCCAGCAGGTCGAGTCGCTGTGCCACCAGCTCGATAAGGGTCACGGCTCCGGCCGCCCTCAGCCCCGAATCGCGACCGCCACCAGCGCACCCTGGGTCGAGCACGATCAGCCGCTCCGCGCCCCTGGCAGCGCTCACCAAGCCCTGTTCCTCACGACGCGCCGTCTCGGCGTCCCCGGCGGCGCGGGATACGGCACCACAACAGCCGCTGAGCAAGCGCACCCTGCCATGCACTCGCAGCACGACGTCCAGTGCCGCGCGGCAAAGCTCCGGTTCCTGATTGGAGTAGGCGCAACCAAGCAACAACGCTGACGTCGCGTCCGCGTCGACCGCGGGATGATCGGCCAGCGCCGCGAGCCCCGCCTCACGACGCGCGCGGCGCCTGGGTTCCGCCTTGGCGACGTCGCGCGCTCGTGGTGGCTCGAGTCCCCTGACGAAGGCCTCGGCGCGAGCATCGAGCAGGGTCTCCGCCACGGGATTCCGGTGGTCGCAGTGCTCTCGACAGGCGTAGCAGGTGGTGCATCCCCAGGCGGTCGCGGCATAGCTCGAGTTGAGTTCCAGACTTCCCCGCGCTTGGTACCAGGCGATGCCCATCTTGCCCCAGGGGGTGAGGGTCTCACTGGACTCCACGTCCGCCACCGGACACGCCGCGCGACATAGCTTGGGGCAGTACGCGCAGGTCTCGAGCGCTGCTTCACGTTCTTGCAGCAAGGGAAGCTTGAAGCTGGTCATTCAGGTGCTCTTCAGGGACGTCTTCACGCTCGGTCGCCGATTCGCGGCACGAGCTCGGGCTTTGGTTTCTGCGACTGGCCCCTCGCTGGGGAAGCGCAGGATGAAGCTGGCACCATCGTCGGAGGACTCGACCTCGATGGTGCCCTCGTGCTCTTCGACGATCTTCTTCACGATAGCCAGGCCGAGGCCGGTCCCGCCTTGCTTGCCAGCGGTGACGAAGGACTGAAACAGGCTATCCTCAATTTCCTCAGGGATACCAGGGCCCGTATCGGAGACGGAGATAACCAGCTCTTCGCGCGGCTTCTTCCTGGAGCCTTGCTTGGCGCCGTTCACCGGTTCTTTCCTGGCGGAGATCGTCAGCGTACCGCCGCGAGGTCCCATCGCCTCCACGGCGTTGCGCGCCAGGTTGTGAATCGCGCGCGCGACTCGACCTTCATCGAAGCGGGCCACTACGCGGTTGTCGACCTTGAACACCAGCTCCACCGGACGCCCCTCGAACTCGAGACGCAGCTGGGCGGAGATGTCGGCGAAGAACTTGTGCAGGTACACCTTGCGCACGAACACCCGACGCTCACCGCGGGCGAACTCGAGCACCTCGCGCTGCATGCTGGTCAGCATGTCGAACTGCTTCAGCACCGCCTCGGCGTACTCCGCGCGACGATCGCCGTCGTCTTCCGCCTCCATCAGCTGGACGTATCCGCTGATCACGGTCATGGGCGTCTTGAAGTCGTGGATGATGCCCGAGAGCAAGCGCCCGATCGTGGTCAGCCGGTGACTCCGCTCGCGCGCTTCGCTGGCGCGAAACAGCCTGACGGCGGTCGCGACGTTGGCGCTGACCAGCTTCAACAGCGAGATGTCTTCCTCACCGAAGTCACGGCCGCCTTGCTTGCTGAACAGGCCCATGGCGCCCAGCGGACGTCCTTCACCTTCCAGCTGCACGCACACTGCGTTCTCGACCTCGAAGGGGTAGGCGCCCTCGACGCGCTCGCTGTAGCTCTCGTGTTGCCGCGCGTCGTTGATGCGCAGCACCTGAGCAGCACCCATCGATGCCGCGAGGAATCCCTCTCCAGACTTGACTCCGAGCTTCTGGACCTCGCTCGTGGCGTCCGCGTCCAGGACATACTCCACGAGGTCCCCGGTCTCCTCGTCCGCTACCAGCAGGGCCGCACCTCGAGCGTCACAGGCCCGGGCGATCTCCAGGAGCGACGCACGGGCCAGATCTTCGAGCGACGCAGCGCGAGCGGTCGCGCGCTCCAGGTCGAAGAGCAGTGACAGATCGCGCACCCCTCGCTCCAGCTGCTCCTTGGCGTCGAGCAGCTGACGATTCTTCTGAATCAGGGAGAGGAAGAGTCGACTGTTGTCGATGGCCACCGCTGCCTGGGTGCTCAGAGCGCTCAGGATTGCTTCATCCTCACCGTTGAACTCCGGTCGCTGCTTGTCGCCCTTCGACTGACGTTGCGCGCGCGACAGTCCGCCGTGCTTGTTCAGCACCTGGATCACACCGATGGTGCGCCCCAGGTGGTTCTTCAACGGCACCGCGAGGATGCTGGTCGTGCGATAGCCGGTGAGCACGTCCCACTCCGGCTCGAAGCGCGGATCGGCATATGCATCGGCGACGCGTAGTGGCTTGCCCGTCTGAGCAACACTACCGGCGATGCCGTGCCCCACCTTCACCCGGATGCTGCGCACCCGCGATCCAACGACGATGCGACTGACCAGCTCCTTGTTGGCTTCGTCGAGCAAGTACAGCGTGGCACGGTCGGCATCGAGCAGATCCGTGAGCTTGTCGAGGATGAGCTCCAGCAGATCATCCAGATCGAGCGTCGTACCCAGCGCCGAACCGACTTCGCGCAGCGCCTTTGAAATCCGCTCCTCACGCGCGAGCGCCGCCTTCAGCTCGGCTATCCGGGGGTCATCCCCCGCTGCTTCGGCGCGACGCGGACTCACTCGGCGGATCAGACCACGGAAGCGACGTTGCGGTCCACCGCCGGCGATCCCGATCCCATCCGCCATGAGCCGGGAATCATTCATGGATCCGGTGCGTTATGGGGCTCGCGCCGGGGTCCTTCAGGAAAATCACCTTCGCCCCACGGTCGACCGCGCATCGGATTCAGAGCCACGTCCGAACGCGCCGTCGTCCGCGCCTGGGGCGTTGACGGGGTTCGCTGGGGGTCGGGTGCAAGTTGCCAAGGCTCCTGCCCTCGGCTACCTACCGGGTTCTCTCATGGCCTTGAAACAACTTCATTTGATCGTTCGGGGTCGCGTCCAGGGCGTCTACTTTCGCGCTTCGACTCAACGTGAGGCTCGCCGACTCGGCCTGGGTGGGTGGGTCAAGAACCGCGCTGATGGCAGCGTCGAGATCCTCGCCGAGGGTGAGGAAGTCTCCATTCGCGAGCTTTTCGGCTGGGCCCAGAAGGGCCCCACCGCCGCGCGCGTCGAACGCGTGGACACCCGCTGGCGTAGCTTCACTGGCGAGTTCTCCGATTTCCGCATCCTGAGTTGATGCGCCCACCCGCGTCATGTCCTTGCTAACCACCCGGCGGCTGCGCGTCTCGGGGTTGATCGCAGCGCTCACCTGCAGCTTCGCCAGCCTGACCCTCGCGGAACCCGACACCGGCGCCCCCGACGCCGGTCCGGTCCAGAGCGCCTCCGAGCACCCGCTCGCCCCGCTGCCCGCGGTGCCGAGCCAGGATCTTCCGCCGCCGAGTGCGGATGCCCTGGAGGCCGTCAAAGACCTGCTGGGGCGAGTGGTGTCGGAAGACCCGGTGATCCGTGAGCGCGCCGTGCGTGAGCTGGTCGAGGCTGAACCGAAGTGGGTGTCAGCCATAGCTCACCAGCTGAACCAGCTCGCAGACTCCACCAAAGGTGAGGAGCTGAAGCGCAAGTTGCTCGATATTCGAGACAAAGCGCGTAGCGTCGAGCGTGAGCGCATGAAAGCCGCGGGGAAACGCGGGAAGGTCGTGACCCCCGACTACATGGACATGCTGGCGGAGTTCTCGGAGCCAAAGAACGCCGACTGGCAGGCAGTGACTCAGGTCGTGGCGATGAGCCGCATGTTGCGCGAGATCGGGACGACCCCTGCGGTGCGCACCTTGATTCAGGTGTACGTGCGCTTCGGCGAGTTCCTGCGAGTCGACACCCAGCTCCAGCTCGAGAAGCTGGGAGACAAGGCGTTGCCGGCTCTGATCGAGACGCGGCGTCATCAAGCCCCCCGCATCGCGCACTGGGCGGATCGTCAGCTGGACGCGTTGGGCAAGGCCATCCCCTCGGAGGCGGTGCAGACGCCCGACCCCGACGTGCTCGCGGACGTGTTGCGCGCGTATGGCTACATCCGGGATCCTGACGCGGCCCGAGTCGTGATCTCGTTCGCCAACAGCGAACGGCCTCAGGTGCGTGAGGCCTCACGCCAAGCGGTCGCGCTGATGAAGGAAATCGCGAACTGGCCGCTGCGCGATACCTACGCGAACATCGTCGGCAAGAAGCCGCCAGCCGACTGGGCCTGGGATCGCACCGCCCGTGAGCTCTTCGGAGAGTTCGATCGCCTGCGCCTGGCACAGGTCTACAAGCTCTTCGATCAAGGAAAGGCCCTGCAGAAAGCCGGCAAGCTCGCCGAAGCCAAGGAGGCGTTCGACAAGGTGCTGGCCCGGAGCCCGCTGTTCGATCGCCGCGGGGAAATGATCGACACGTACGTGGCCTTCGCCGAGAAGCACGTCGACGAAGAGCCAGAGAAGGCGGAAGCCGCGCTCAGGCGAGCGCGACGGCTGTCGAATGACGACGGCGTGGACAAGCGGGTGCAGAGCCTGCTCTGGTACCTCGAAGGTCAGGAGCTCGTCGCTCGCGGGGTCGCCGATCAGGTGCCCTTCCGTCGCGCCCTCGAGCTCGACCCCGACAACCAACGCGCGAAGCGAGCTCTTGAGGAGATCCAGCGCGGTGAGCAGAAGCAAAAGAAGCAGAGCGACCACTACCTCGCCGCCGGCGCCATTGGCATCGTGGCGCTACTGGCCATCGCCGTGATCGCGCTCCGCCGCGGCTCTCCCGAGCCCCGGTTGCCAGAGAAAGCGGCCCCGAAGCTCGAGCCCGCTGCCGACGACTCAGCAACGCAGCGCGACGATGGGTCTGGACGAGTCAGCGAAGCCGCTTCTCTCGGGGGTGAGGAAGCGGTCGAAGCAGCCGACGACGGCGCCTCGAAGGCCTCTGCCTCGCGCAGCCCGGCAGCCGCGGGAGGCACCCCGGAGCTGAACACCGAACAGCCGTCCCCGGACTCGCCCGGAGTCCCCTCGCCCCCAACCCCGACGGCAGAGCCGCAAGCCTCTCCCGCGGTCGCCACCCTGCATTTCCCCACGGTTTCGGACGACGCTGCGACCGTTGCCCAGACGGCGGGTCGAGCTTCTGACCCAGGGGAGACGAAGCCAGACGATGCGGTTGCGCGCCAGCCAGGGCTCGAGGGGGAGACCGAGCCCGTGGCCACTCCTCCCCACACGGCCATCGAGCCGGACGCTCCGACACGCGAAGGCGCCCACGCCAACACTCGACCAGGCTCGAGCGCCGCCGAGCCGGCTCAGGCTCCGGTGAGCGCCGACGCTCCTCCAGCGTCCGGAGCCGCCGCCCCGCTGGACGGCGAGGTCCACCGCACGCCTCCGGAGCCCCAGCTGCCCCCGTTGCCCGGCCTCGAAGGCGGTGGAGAGCTCACCTTGCCGCCCATCGACGACGACTAGCGGAGGCTCGGCGCGCCGCGTCCACCGCCCCAGCACACCGCTTGGCACAAACGCCGAGCGGCCACGCTCCTCTCGGAGGTGGCCGCTCAGGCAGCTCTTGGCTCAGCTCACTCGGCGCTGGCGTCCGCCGTGGCGGCGTTGGTCGCCGGCGCGTCGCCGCTCACGAACTCGATGATGCTCATCGGTGCGTTGTCGCCGCGACGGTGCCCCACCTTGACGATGCGGGTGTAGCCGCCGGGACGATCCGCGAACCGCTTCGCCAGATCGACGAACACCTTCTCCAACAGGTCCACCTTGCGGGCCTCGATGCCGTCCTGGACGGTGCCGAAGCGACGCAGGAAGCGACCAACCTGCTGCTGAGCAGCTTGACGGCGCGCCTGGTCCGCCTGGCTGAGCTCGGCGGCGGGAGTATACGCGATCTTGCCCAGGCGCTTGGCGCGGGTGATCACCCGCTCCGCCACGCGTCGCAGCTCCTTCGCCTTGGCGTCGGTAGTCTCGATGCGCTCGTGGGCGATCAGGTTGGCGGTCAGAGCCCGCAGCATGGCGCGGCGGTGGGAGGTGTTACGGCCGAACTGGCGACCGGCTTTCTTGTGTCGCATGACTTATTTCCTCGTGGAATCTTCTAACGTTCGGCTATCAGCCCTGAGCTTGCTGCATCTTCCAGCGCTCGAGCATCTGAGGCCAGTTGTCGAACTTCATACCCAGGCTCAGATTCATCGTCGCCAGGATCTCCTTGATCTCCTTCAGAGACTTGCGGCCGAAGTTCTTCGTCTTGAGCATGTCCTGCTCGGTGCGCTGAACCAGCTCACCAATCAGCGTGATGTTGGCGTTCTGCAAGCAGTTCGCCGAGCGCACGGAGAGCTCCAGCTCGTCGACCGAACGGAAGAGGTTCTCGTTGAGAGGCTCTTCGTCCTGGGCTGGCTGGGTGTACTGGGTCTCCTCGGTCTCCTCGAAGTTGATCCAGATGGAGAGCTGCTCCTTCAGGATCTTCGCGGCGAACGCCACGGCGTCGGTGGGCTTCACCGCGCCGTTGGTCCAGACCTCGAGGATCAACTTGTCGTAGTCCGTCTGCTGACCGACGCGCGCGTTCTGGATCGTGTAGTTCACCTTGCGAACCGGAGCGAACAGCGAGTCGATCGGGATGGTCCCGATGGGCATCGTGGGGGTCTTGTTTCGCTCAGCCGAGACGTAGCCCCGTCCAACGCCAACCGTCAGCTCCATCGCCAACGGCCCCTTCTTGTCGAGGGTAGCGATGGGATGATCTGGATTGAGGATGCGCAGACCGTCGACCAGCTGGATGTCACCAGCGACGACGGGGCCAGGGCCTTCCTTCTCCAAGCGCAGGGTGTACTGCTTGGGCGCCTCCGCCTTGAACACGACCTCCTTGAGGTTGAGCACGATGTCGGTGACGTCTTCGACCACATCGTTGATGGAGGTGAACTCGTGAAGCGCCCCCTCGATGCGCACGGCGGTGATCGCGGCGCCTTGCAGCGAGGAGATCAGGACGCGACGCAGGGAGTTGCCGACGGTGATGCCGAAGCCGCGCTCCAGGGGCTCGCAGGTGAACTTGCCGTAGTAGTCCGTGCTGCTCTCGGGATCGATCTGGATCGCCTTCGGACGAATCAGCTCACGCCAGTTGCGCGCCATCATGGGAGTTACCATTCGCTGTTCCTTTCGCTGCTAGCCCCGCTCGCGGAGTCGAGGTCTTCCCTGCGCGACCGTCCCAAGGACCCGTGGAACCCGCTCCGCCGGTGCCCTTCGCGGTCTGCCCGCTGCCCGGTTTTCGTCATGGAAACTCCAGCCGGGCCATACGACGACGGCGGCAAGGTTGCCGCCGAAGTCTCTCATCTTGCGTCGAGCCCAGTTGGGCTCCTTCGACGCATCACCAGGGACGCGCCGAAGTGAGTGTGATCAACGTGAGTAGTACTCAACGATGTACTGCTCACGCATCGACGGCTCGTTGAGCTCGTCGCGAGCAGGCATCGACTTGAATACGCCCGCGAGCTTCTCCCGATCGACCTCCAGCCAAGTGGGTGTGGGGCGAGAGTCCGTGAGGGCGAGCGCCGCCTGAATGTAGGCGATCTTCTTGCTCTTCTCGCGAACCTCGATCTTGTCCTCGGGGTTCACGCGGAAGCTGGGGATGTTGACCCGCTTGCCATTGATCAGGATGTGGTTGTGACGAACCAGCTGACGCGCCTGGCGGCGTGTCGCCGCGAAGCCCATGCGGTGCACGACGTTGTCGAGGCGGCGCTCGAGCAGACCGAGCATCTCCTCACCCGTACGGCCGCGGAGCGCGCTCGCGGAGGCGTAGTAGCCGCGGAACTGCTTCTCCAGCACACCGTAGATACGGCGCACCTTCTGCTTCTCGCGGAGACGCAGGCCGTACTCGCTCATCTTGATGCGTCCCTGACCGTGCTGACCAGGCGGGTAAGGACGGCGCGTCACCGAGCACTTCTCGGAGAAGCAGCGCGCGCCCTTCAGATAGAGCTTCGTGCCGTCGCGACGGCAGAGTTTGCAAACCGGACCAATGTACCGTGCCATGATACTTCCTAAGCCTG
>JAGQIY010000195.1 GCA_020430865.1 Myxococcales bacterium | reverse complement strand
GGCAGCGTCGACGAGCCTCCGAGCGAGCTCTTCTTCTTCAGCGCCTCGACGCTCGTCTTGAGCACGACGCCAGGCGAGGATGTGATCGCCCTCCACCAGCCAAGGCACCCGCGGATCCGGGACTTGCTCGACGCGCTGCCGAGCGAGAGCTACTCCCTGGTCGAACTGGGCGAGTTCGGGTTCAGGGTCAGGGTGCTTGGGTGAGCACTCCTCCCGCCCCGACCCGCACCAACATTGCAGGCAGCGGCCCGCAGCAGGCAACTGCGCGGGAGTCGCGCGACCTGGGGCAGCGAAGCTCTCAGCATCTGAGGCATTCGCTGCGCACGGGTTTGATGTCAAGCACTACGTGGAGGCGAGCAGGCGTGGAGTCCATGGAGTTCCCACGCCAGACTTCGGCGTCCGGGGCATCGGCAAGTTCGACGTCGATACGCCTCTTGCAACCAGCAAGGTCGACAATGTCGTTCGCCAGATCGCCAAGAAGTCAAAACGGCAGGCCCGTAGGGTGCTGCTTCAGTTCGGCGACGACGCGTCCGACGCTCGTGCGCTGGAGATCATCGGCAAGACGCTCGGGAAGCGTGACGCTCGAAGGATCCAGGAGATCTACGTGCAGGTGGGCGCCGACATCGTCCGTTTCTCGAGGTAGGGACACATGGCGAAGATGGGTTGCGCCTGCGGCGCAGTGTTTCGATTCGGCGAGGGGTCGCTACCTGGCGAGCATGTCCTGATACCGGACGACGCCTTGGTCAAGATCATCGAGGAGCTACCGGACTCAGTGAGCCCAGGCGCCGTCGTTGAGCGTCTCGATACCGCCTCTAGAATGGTTCTGTTCTGCCAGAATTGCGACAGGGTCTATGTCGAGAGGCGAATTGCGGGCCGGTTCGTTGTCTATCGAGTCGAGGGGGAGGCTGCCGGTTCTTGACGCGACCGGGGCAAGCTACAAGCGCACGAAGAGCAGCCCTCGCCGTCGCTGAGCGTCGGCTCGCGCCGTTGCTTCATGGCGCGGGCCTGGTGCCGGAACGGGAACGGCCCTTCCGGGAACGGGAACGGCCCTTACCCCGAGCTCTGCCACCTCGGCTCCAGACGGGCCACCTCTGGGGCTGAGGCCTCGAGCGGTTCACAGTCGGGAAGGCATGGGCAAGTCCTGCCGTCGTCTCGCTCGTCAGCCGTGCGGCGGGACGATCGCCCCCGCGAGGACAGCACCTACGCTGGCCCCCCCCCGCGCTTGCGCTCTGCGAGCGCATGACGCTCCAGCGGCGGCTCTTCCCGGGCCAGGTCCACCTCGTCACGCGGCGGGTCGTGGGCCGCATGTTCCTGCTCCGCCCGAGCAAGGTGGTGAACGCGGTCGTGCGGTACGCGCTCGCGCGCGCCGCCTCGGAGACTGGCGTCGTGGTCTTGAACTGGATCGTCGAGTCGAACCACTATCACCTGGTTGCACACGACCGAAGGGCAAGCTCTCGGATTTCGAGCAGAGCTTCGACTCCCTCGTCGGCCGTGCGCTCAACTGTCACTACGGCCGCGGGCAGTCGTTCTGGGAGCCGG
>JAGQIY010000194.1 GCA_020430865.1 Myxococcales bacterium | reverse complement strand
GGCAGCGAGCACGGCGCGCGGGTGGAGCGCTTCGTCTCGAAGGCCTTCTACTACGTGGGGATCCTGTTCGTCGCCATCGCCTTCTTCAACTACCTGGGGATCACCGCGGTGACCACGCCCATCGTGACCTTGCTCAACGGTCTCGCGAGCGCGGTCCCGAGCCTGTTGAAGGCGTTGATCATCGGGTTCATCGGTTTCCTCGTGGCCAAGGGGGTGCGCCGCTTGATCGTGGCTGGCCTCGGCAGGCTCGATCTGGAACGCCGCCTCGAGGCGCTCGGGGGTGAAGAGGAAGCGGTCGCGGCGGAGGCGGAAGGCAGCTCTCCCACGGAAATGATTGCAGAGGTCGCCTACTGGGTGATCCTGATCGTCACCGCGATTCCCGTGCTCGAGGCTCTGCGCATCGGGGTGCTCGCGGATCCGCTGTCTCGAGCCTTCGCCGCCGTCGCGACCTACCTTCCCAAGGTTGGCGCGGCGCTGCTCTTGTTGCTCGCGGGCTACTTCCTCTCGAAGCTGGCTCGTCGCGTGGTGTCCAGCGTGCTGCACCGCGTGGGCGTGGATCGTGCGGTGACTCGCCTGGGCTTCGGGCGCATCACGGGCGAGCACTCGGTCAGCGGGATCCTGGGAACGGCCGTGATGGCTTTCATCCTGCTGCAGTTCACCATCAGCGCCGTCGGACGCCTGGAGATCGAGGAGATCAGCGCGCCGCTGAAGCTGATGTTGGACCGAGTCTACGTCTACCTGCCGAAGCTGTTCATCGGCGCCGTGTTGCTGGCGATCGGCGTGATCGCGGCGCGCGTTGCCGCGCGGGTCGCAGCTCGTCTCCTCGCGGCACTGGGCTTCAACACCTTGATGGCCCACATCGGCATCTATCAGGAGACCGGCGCCAGCAAGGTCCAGGAAGAGCGCTCGAAGGCGCTGCTCAACGAGCGCCTGGAGCATGACGCTGGCGAGGCCGAGCGGCCCCTCGATGAAGCAGACGAGCTCCTCGGCGCTACCGGCTCCGAGGGGACGCGGACACCGGCCGACGTCGCGGGGCTGTTCGTCGGTGCGGTGATCGTGCTGCTGTTCTTGCGACAGGCCCTGGGCACGATGGAGCTCGATGGTCTGGCGGCGCTGCTCGACGGCTTTCTGGCCTATCTACCGAACGCGTTCGCGGCGGTGCTGGTGGTCGGCGCGGGGCTCTGGGCCGGGGGGTGGGCGCGTCAACGCATCGCCGACCTCACCGCGTCGAGCAAGGACCGCCTGGTCAAGGCGACGGGCCCCATCGCTCAGGTCGCGATCATCGCCTTCTCCGCGATGGTGGCACTTCAACAGCTGGGCGTTGGACGGCAGCTGATCGCCATCGGTTTCGCCATCGTACTCGGCTCGGTGTGCCTCGCAGCGGCGCTGGCCTTCGGCCTCGGGGGGCGCGACGTGGCCTCGCGGGTACTCGACAAGGAGTATCGTCGCCGTCAGTAGCTCGTGCTGGGTGAGAGCCCCCAGGGGTCGCGCCGCTACCAGCGAACGTTGACCTTCGGGGGCTGCACTTTCACCTCGGCATCGGCGATCTCGACCTCCACGGGGAGGGTCGCCGAGCCGTGCTTCTGCTCGTCCAGATCGATGTCGACGGCCTTGGTGAGGTCGACTCGGGGCACCACCTGCTCGGCCCGCAGCGCCCGTACGACCTCCGGCGGGCCGATCACGTTCACGTCGACCGTGCGCGGATTGGTCCTGCCGCCGGTCACGCCGACGACCTCCACCGGGCGAGCTGGGAACAGCTGCTCTCCGACCCGTCGGGCGATCGTGACCGTGACCGCGGGGCGCGGCGTCCTCGGGTCCACGTAGCGCACGCGCGGCGGTGGGTCGTCGATGGCGATGCGCCGGCGGTAGACGCCCTCGGTGAGCCCTGAGACGTCGAACGCCGAGAGGCGCGCGAACTGCATCACCTCCACCAGGCTCACCGGCCCTTCCACGGTGACGTGGGTCGGGTCCACCTTCAGATCGCCCTTCACCACGTAGCCTTCCGCGGGCTTTCCGGTGATCGAGGCCTGCACGGGGATTTGCCGCGTGACGACGTCTTGCCACTCGAGCTCGATGCTGGGCGGGTCGACGATCGTGACCTCGACGTCCATCGGCAGGGCGAACATGTCGGGTTCGAAGTTGATGCGCTCCGTGTGTCCGTCTCGCAGGTCCAGCTCCACCGGGGCTATTCCGGTGGCGATCAGGCGATCGATGGCCCGAGTCGAACCCCGCAGTGTGACGTGAACGTTGGCGGGGGTCGGGGTCATCAACTCCCGCTTCTCGCTTTCCGGAGGGAGACGCAAGACGACCCCGACCGGCACCGTGCGCTGCTGCTGGTCCTCCCGGCTGTGCTGGTAGGCGAACAGCCCCAGCGCGAAGGTGAACGCGAGCAGCTTCAGCCCGATGTTCTCGGTGAAGGCATGCCCAATCCACGCCCAGATTGCAGACATCACGCGCCCTCTCCCGGATCGCTCGGGGAGCCGTCGTTTCCGTCACCGCGCATTGGCTTGGGAGTGCTCGCGGGGGCGAGAGGAGTCGGATTCGCGACGGCCTCGAGGCTCGGGCGCTCCGCAGCGTCCGTCTCGGCGGCGTCCTTCTCCTTGTCCTTGGGGACGCTGCGGCGGAGCGGCTTGGGGGTGTCCTCGGCGGGTTGTGTAGCGCGGCGTTCACTGTCGGGCGCGCCGGAGAACCGGATGCTGACCGGGCCGGTGTCCTCCACGCTGGTCGCCGTCTTGCGATCTTCGCTGCGACTCGGCCGCTCTTCCGGGACCTGGCTCGGACGGGGGGGAGGCGCGCTGATGCGAGAGCTGCGATCCGCCGCAGGCGGCGTCTTGCTCGCGGGAGGCGAGGCAGACGGCCGCGCGGCGGCCGCCTTCTTCTTCGCGGGCTTCTTCTTCGGGCCGACCTCGGCCTCCAGCATGCTGCGCAGATCCCCTGCGGAAATCGGGGACACGATGTTGCCGTTGAAGCAGAAGCTGATGGTGCCGCGCTCCTCGCTGACCACCACCAGCACCGCGTCTGTCTCTTCGGTGATGGCGATCGCCGCGCGGTGGCGCGAGCCGAACTTCGTGTCGACGGCCTTGGTGCCCCCCATGGGGAAGAACACGCCAGCCTTCGCGATGCGCAGGTTGCGAATGATGATCGCGCCGTCATGCAGCTTGTTCGTGCCCTCGGGCACGAACAGGCTGACCAGCAGCTCGCGGGAGACCTGGGCGTCGAGGTCGATGCCCTTGTGGCTCTGCTCCACGAACTCGTCGAGGTTGGCGTCCTTCTCGAAGCAGATGATCGCGCCCATGCGGTGACGAGCCAGCTCCGTCGCTGCCTCGACCACGTCGTCGATCACCCGCGTCTCCGCGTTTCGCGTGCCAGTCCAGGTGGCGCCGCGCCCCAGTCGCATCAAGCCGCGGCGGATGTCGTTCTGGAAGACGACCACCACCAGCAAGATCATGCTGGAGATCAGCGCACCCAGGATGTTGATCACGGTCTCCAGCTGGAGTCGCTGGGCGACGACGTAGAGCAGCAGGACGGCGCCGAGCCCGAAACCGACCTGAATCGCGCGTGTCCCGCGCACGACGAGCAACGCGCGATAGAACAGGTAGTAGACGATGCTCACGTCGAGGAAGTCGCGCCCCAGCTGCACCCAGGTGCGGTCCGTGAAGTACGCGACCAGGCGCTCAAGCATGGCCCACCTCGTTGTCCTCGGAGGCACCGAGCACGGCCAGGGCCTGTCGCACCTCGCGCACGTCGTGGACGCGGAGCGCGTGAGCGCCTTTCTGTGCGGAAATTACACAGGCCGCGATGGTCCCGCCCAGGCGTTCAGCGGGGGGGGAGGGATCGACCGCAGCGATGAACGACTTGCGGCCCGGGCCGACGAAGATCGGTGCCTCGAGCCTCTTGAACTCCTGGAGCCGGCGCAGCACCTCGAACGAGTGCCTCGCGTTCTTGGCGAAGCCGAGTCCAGGATCGAAGAAGATGCGCTCCCGTGCCAGACCGCGCTCCATCGCTCGATCGCGCGCCGTGGACCACTCTCGCGCCACGTCGAGTACCACGTCCGCGTAGGCGTCGTCTGGCCACTCGCTGAAGCCGGGCATGCGGCTCATTGGCCCGCGAGCGTGCATGATCAGCAGGTCGCCGCCTGCCTTGGCCACCACACCCGCGAGATCCGGTTCCGTGAGGCAAGAAACGTCGTTGATCAACGTGGCGCCGAGCTCCAGGCAGCGCTCCGCCACCTCGGGCGACGTGGTGTCGATGCTGACCAGGGCGCCGCGCCCGACGGCGTAGCGGAGCGCAGGCTCGATGCGCTCGACCTGTTCCCTGGGCGGGATGGCAGCAGCACCCGGACGGGAAGACTCGCCCCCGATGTCGACGATGTCCGCGCCGTCGGCGAGCAGCGCATCGACGCGATTCCTCGCCGCGCTTGGCGCGAGGAAATCTCCGCCGTCGGAGAAGGAGTCGGGCGTGACGTTGAGCACGCCCATCACCGCTGCGCTGCCCGCGCGTCGCACGGCCAGCAACTTGGATCCGAGCGATGTGCTCAAGCCTCCCACAAACTTTCGGGTAGCAAGCGGGCGCGGCCTCTGCAAGCTCCACACGCGGTGGCGACGAGGTGCTGCTCGCAGCGAGATTGCCGGTTCCAAGCTGGCCCGGACAACGCTGGCTCGGCCTCGCGCATTCCACCTCACCCCCGAACCCGCTGGCGGCAACTGCGGGGGCTTATGCAAGTCGTGCGTGAGGTCCGCGACGCAGCGCGGGAGTTGGCCGCGAGATGTTCGCGATGCCTGTAGCCATTGGGGGTGAAGTGCTAACGTGCCCGGAACAACGGATGGGCGATCTCCTGCAATCCTCGTCAGGTGCCGACGCTGAGGCACGACCCACGGCCGGCGGCCCCCCGTCGCAGGGGTCGTGGTGTGCCTGCTTGCGGCTGCCGTCCAGCCCAGGGCGAGCGGTGTAGGGATGCTGCGCACACGTATCCGCGCAGGGCTCGGTTCTGCCCTCGTCATCAGCCTGCTGAGCGCGGTGTTGTGGACGCTGGTCCACTCCGGGGACCGCTTCATCTCTTCTTGGACGCCTCGCTTTGGAGAACCGGCGCACACAACGTTGAGATTGCCGTACGGCCCCCGCATCGAGCGGGATGCTCAGACGGGCCGCGCGGAGCTGCACTACGTCCACGAGGACGTGCTGGTGGCGCGCGGCGTGGTGCTCAGACCCGACGTCAGTGCGCACCGGGTGGCTTACGCGCAGGAACAGCGCGCGCGGCCTCCGAGCCTGCAGCGGCTGCTGGGCGTGTTCGCCATCTTCTTCTCGCTGGCGCTGGCCTTGACCGCCTACTTGCGGAAGTTCGGGCAGAACCGGCTCAAGCTGCTGAGGACCCAGGTGGGTCTGTTCATCGTGCTCGGTGTGCTGGTGGCGCTGAGCAAGCTGGGACTGCTGTTCACGTCGCTGCCCGAGCTGTGGCTGCCCGTCAGTGCGCTGCCGCTATGGGTGGCGACGGCCTTCGATCGCCGGACCGCGTTCCTGGTGACGATGATCTCCTCGTTCATCGTCGCCTCCCTGATGCAGCTCGACCTGATCCTGCTGAGCGTGCTGCTCACTCGCGGCATGGCGGCGACGTTGCTCTACCTCGACCGCAAGCATCCCCGGCACATGGTGGTGAGCGGGCTGCTGGGCGGGCTGTGCGCGGCGCTGGTCTACGTCGCCATCAGCTACACCGTGGAGGGATCGTTCGATTTCGCAGCGGACGCCAGACGCCTCGCGAGCTCCGATTTGCTCGCCTGCGTCGGCGGCGGTGTGGTCTCGGGTGCGATCGCTGCGCTGCTGCGCAGCTTCGTCGCGCGGGTGCTCGGCCAGGTGCCCCGAGAGCGCCTCCTGGACCTCACTGACCTGGAGCAGCCGCTGTTGCAGCGCTTGGCGAGCGAGGCGCCCGGGACCTGGGAGCACTCCCGCGCGATGGCGAACCTGGCAGAGCAGGCCGCCAGCGCGATCGGCGCCGACGCACTGCTGACGCGGGTCGGTGCCTACTACCACGACATCGGCAAGACCATTCAGCGCAGCTACTTCGTGGAGAACCTGGGGCCCGACGAGCAGTCGCCCCACGACGAGCTCGACCCCGAGGTCAGCGCCGACGCGATCATGGCTCACGTCGTGGTCGGCACGAAGCTCATGCGCGAGGGTGGGCTGCCCGAGCCCGTGGTCGAGTTCGCCTACACGCACCACGGAACCCAGCTGGTCGAGTACTTCTGGAACAAGTGTCTCCAGCAGGGCAACCCGAAGGAGCTGGACGAGTCCGCGTTTCGCTATCCCGGGATGAAGCCCCAGACGAAGGAGACCGCCATCCTGATGGTGGTGGACTCGATCGAGGCTGCGTCGCGCACGGTGGAGACGCCGAATCGAGACACCTTCGAGGCGATGATTCAGCGCATCGTCTTCACCAAGCTGGCCTCCGGGCAGCTCGATGAGTCTGGCCTCGAGCTGGTCGACATGCGGGTCATCATCAACCGCATGACCGACACGCTGGTCAACATGAACCACCACCGCATCAAGTACCAGTGGCAGGCCAAGCGCGCCGAGGAGTTCGGTGTCCCTTCGAGCGCCATGAACCGCCCGTCCGCTCCCGAGATCCAGGTGCATGGCGCCACGACGATGCCGCCGTCCTCCGCACCTCCGAGCTCATATCCTCCGGGATCCGACGCGGCGCAGGGCGCGCCTGGACAGAGCCTGGGTGAGCTGGCGCGCACGGCCTCATCTTCCGTTCGCCGCGTGCGAGACGACGACGTCGCTTGAGATTCCTGAATGAACGAAGGCAGCTTCTCGAAGGCCCTCTTCTTCGGCGTGATCGCCGAGGAACTGATCTTTCCCTATCCGCTCCTGGCGGACCCCGAGCGCGAGCGCGTCCAGACGCTCGTGCACCTGATCGGGCGCCTGGCGGACGCCGAGATAGACTCCGAACGCATCGATCGCGAGGCGGCGCTCGCTCCCGAGCTGCTGAGCAGTCTCAAGGAGCTAGGTCTGTTCGGCACCGGGCTTCCAGCGAGTCACGGCGGCATGGGGCTGACCGCAATGGGCTACACGCGAGTGATGGAAGAGCTCGGCGCCGCGGATCCCTCGGTCGCGCTCAGCGTGTTCGCGAGTGAGTCCCTGGCGGCCCGGGCGATTCAGCAGTTCGGCTCCGAGGAGCTGAAGCAGCGCTACCTGCCCCAGCTCGCGAGCGGCGAGAAGCTCGGCGCCTTCGCGTTGGCGGAGGAGGGCTCGGGTAGCGATGCGAGCGCGATGCGCACCCTGCTCAGCCCGAAGGGCGAGGGCTTCTCGCTGAGCGGCGAGAAGCGCTGGGTCACTGGAGGAAATCTCGCCGACGTCTTCGTGGTCTTCGCTCGTACCAGCGCGCCTCACAGCGGAAACAAGCCGCACATGAGCGCCGTGGTGGTGGAGCGGGGCCCAGGGGTCTCCACCAGCGACGATCACGACAAACTCGGGCTGCGAGGCGCCGGGATGTGCGATCTTCGGCTCGCGGACGTCGATCTCACCGCCGCCTCGATCCTCGGGGAACCGGGCAAGGGCCATGCGGTGGCAATGGAAGTGCTCAGCGCCGCGCGGGTGCCCTTGAGCGGGGTGTTCCTCGGCATGTGTCGCAGGATCGTGGGGGAGAGCGTGCGCTGGGTTCAGGCGCGCTACAGCTTCGGCCGCAGCATCGGTGAGTTCTCCATCATCAAGGACAAGGTCGCGCGCATGCTGAGCGATACCTTTGCCGTGGAGTCGATGGTGCACCTGACCGCTGGCCTGGTGGACCAGCACGTCGAGGACACCAGTCTCGAGAGCAGCATGTGTCGCGTGGCCGGCAGCGAGGCGCTGTGGCGAGTGGTTGGCGACGCGGTGAGTCTGGCTGGAGGCAGCGCCTACGTGCGTCCCCACGCCTTCGAGCGCTACCTCCGAGACGCGCGTGGCTCCTTCGTGATCGACGGGACCAACGAGATCTTGCGTTGCTTCATCGCTCTGAGCGGGATGCACGGACCGGGACGCAAGCGCAGTGAGGTCGTCGGCGCGATGCGGGAGCCGGTGAAGGGCTTCGGGCTACTGCGAGATTTTGCCGTGCGGAAAGTAAAGGAGACGTTCCGCCGTGAGCGCTTGTCCCGCGCGCATCCACTGCTGGCGCGCGAGGCGGTGGCCTTCGAGGAGGCGACGGACGCCTTCCAGCAGGCCGTGGATCGCGCGCTCACCGAGCACGGCACGGAGATCGCCGAGATGCAGTACGTGCAGCTGCGCATCGCGAATGCCGCGATCGACCTCTACGCGCTCGCCGCGTGCATCGCGCGAACCTCGCGAGCCATCCAGCAGCGGGGCGAGGAAGGCGCCCGGCGGGAGCTGGACATGACCAGCATGTTCTCTCGCGCCGCCGTCCTGCGCATCCGGGGCAACCTGAGCAAGCTGGCCGACAACGACGATGAGCTGCGCAAGCTGATCGCCTCGCGGGCCTACGAGGACAACGGCTACCCCTTCGACGTGCTCTAGCAGGCTGTTCTTTCAACACCCGTCAGAGCGCCTCGCGGCGGCGTCTCTCGCTCGCGTGAGTCCGAGCGCGAGGTTGGCACCGCGCTTGCGAGGGACCTCGCGTGCAGATCCCAGATAGACGACTCGGCGGTCGCTGCCGCGCGGGGTGGCTCCGCGCGCTCGCGGTGCTGTCAGCGCTGCCGATGCTCACCGGGTGCCCCGACCGCTTGCGTGTCCTTTCGAGCCAGGGCGCGTCCGTGCGCCTGAAAGCCAACGCCAGTTCACAGACTGACGCAGCGCGCTCACACCAGCTGCGGGTGCTCACGTTCAACGCCGGTCTGGCCCCGGGGGTCATCCCGCACGTCGACGACCGAGCGACCAGCATCGCCACGGCGCTGGCCCAGGAGGACTTCGACGTGGCGTGCCTGCAGGAGGTGTGGCTTCAGCGCCATCAACGGCTGCTCCGCGACCAGCTGACCCGGGAGCCTGGAGTGACCTGGATGAGCCCCGAGCCAGAGCCCGTCGCCGGCCTGCGGTGTGAAGACGCCGAGCTGACTTCGCTCGTGGCCTGCGTCGCAAAGAATTGCCGCGAGGAATCGAACGTCGCCAGCTGTGCGATCGAACGCTGCCGCTCACGGCTCGATGGTCTGAGCGACGGCTGCGCAGCCTGTCTGAGCCGCGACCTCGATGACCCGCTGCGCAGCCTGGCCAGCTGTGTCGAAGCGTCAGACGCGGTCGGCGACGCCGGCCTCACCCCCAAGCCCTACCTGCTGGGGGGCAGCTACGGAACGGCGTTGATCAGTCGCTTGCCCGTGCTCGACGTCGAGTACACCCAGTTCGAGTCGACGATGCACCCTCGAGGGGTGATCCACGCGCGCGTCGAACACCCGAGCCTCGGCGAAGTGGACGCCTATTGCACTCACCTCACGCCCTTCCTGAGAGGCATGAAGCACCCGCCCGCGGGCGAGTTCATTCGCGAGCAGTCTGGGCAGATCGAGCAATTGATACGCATGATCGGCGCGCCTGGAGAACAACGCGGAAATCGCCCGCTGCTGCTGCTCGGAGACCTGAACACCGGGCCCCACGTCGCCCAGGGAGAGAGCTATCAAGCACGCCTACCTCAGCATTTCGCTCGACTGCTCGTGGGCACCGGGCTTCGCGACGCTGCGCCGGCGCAGGCGAAGGACTGCACGTTTTGCTACGGGAATCCGCTGCAGCCGCATCCGGACAGCGGTGGACTGCGCATCGATCACGTGCTGTTTCGCCAACTCGAGCCTCGCACGGTGCGCTACGAGCGGGCGTTCGTGGAGCCGACGCTCTCCGATCACTACGGCGTCCGTGTGCTGCTCCAGCTGTAGTCTCCGGTGGCTAGACGTGGACGTCGACGACCCAGCCGAGCGACGCCCAGCGCTGAAACCAGCTGCCAACCTGCGACTCGACCTCCGCGGCCGCGTCAGGGCCGGACGCGCCCACCGCTTCACACGCGGCGAGCAGGGGCTGTCCCTCGCGCAGCCGCTCGAGCAAGGCGAACCCAGCTTCGCTCAGCGGCTCGCGGTACATGTCGTTGCCTCGGCGATACAGCACGAGCCGCTCGGGTGCCGGTTCGGGAAGCGCTATCGAGGGTTCGGACGCATGCTGCTGCGCCCTGCGCAGCGCGAGCCTGAGCTCCGCCACTGGATACCGGGAGGAAACAAACTGGAGGTTCGGCTGGAGCGCGAGCCGCGCGCCGTTCCAGGCCTCTTCCGGGACCCCCGCGATCTTCTCCGGGGACGCGCTGGGGAGCAGCTCCGAGTCGAAGAGCTCCACGTACGCCCACTCGAGGCGCGCCATGTCCGCGCAGAGCTCCCGGTTCGGTAGCCAGTCGGAGCTGACGACGTGCGCTGGCAGCGCCGCGCCCAGGTCGCGCAGAGTGAAGCTCGTGGGCGCGTGGGCTCCGAGGTAGCTCTCCGTCAGGCGCTCCCAGTCGCGCTGGCCGAGGATACCGCTGAGACCCGGGAAGTCCTCCAGGAGCGCGCTCGTGTGGCGTAGCCAGAACTGCTGTCGATACACCTCGAGCTGCTCCACGGGGCTCAGGCGATCGTTGCCCGTGAAGTGGCGTCTCGCCAGCGCGGTCGTCGGTTCGTCCTTGGGCAGGCCGCGCAGCTCCCGGAGCTTCGACGCCATCCAGCGTTGCAGCTCGTCCAGCTCTTGCCTTTCCTCGTGGCTAGTCGGTGGAGTCACGCGACGCTCCCTGCTTCCTGACTCGCGTGCTCCCGGGGGCCACCCACGCTCCAGCCTCCGGAGCCCTGCGGGCTGCCCATCGGACGGGGCGGGGGGTGAGGTACGTAGCCAGGCGCCGCAGCCTCGCCGTTGCTCACCCGTGAGGATCGCGCTTCGATGGCGATGCGGCGCACCTCGCGAGCCCGCTCCGCCTCGGCGAGCACCGCAGCCAAGGGCGGGATCTGATCGTCCCACTCGATCAAGGTGGAGACGGATCCCGCGAGTTCGATGGTCTCGCGGTAGAGGTCCCACACCGGATCGATCACCGGGCCGCTGTGGGTGTCAATGATGTGCGTACCGAGGTTCGTGTGCCCTGCGAGG
>JAGQIY010000193.1 GCA_020430865.1 Myxococcales bacterium | reverse complement strand
CGCTTGCAACGGCGGAACCTTTGGGGAATAAGCGGCCCGGCGCGCTGGTCTGAACGGCCGCCTTTGCGCCCTTCGGGCGTGAGCGTCGGGCGAGACGCCGACTCCGGACCGGTCGTACTGGTTCGCGAGCGCCAACAGGTCGAACGGGAGCTTCTTTGCCAGTGATTCAGATCCGAGGTCTCTACAAGTACTACGGTGCGAGCCGCGCGGTGGGGCCCATCGACGTCGAGGTCCAGGCCGGTCAA
The DNA here is from genome assembly GCA_020430865.1 of Myxococcales bacterium. The sequence goes on along the minus strand of JAGQIY010000193.1, from coordinate 2,992 downwards.
GTCGTCGGTTTGCTCGGGGAGAACGGTGCCGGCAAGACCACCACCCTGCGGGTCTTGGCCTGCGATCTCCTGCCCTCCGCGGGCCAGGTGATGGTCGATGGTTTCGATGTGGTCGATCACCCGGATGAGGTGAGGGCGAGAGTCGGGTACTTGCCTGACAAGCCCCCGCTCTATCCCGAGATGACCGTCCGCGAGTTCCTGAGCTTTGCCGCGCGGCTCAAGGGCGTCGTCAAGGCCAAGCTGGCGCGGCGCGTCGCGGACGTAGCAGACCAGACCGGGATTGGGCCGCGTCTCGACCAGGTGATCGGTACCCTCAGTCATGGCTATCAGCAGCGGGTCGGGATCGCCCAGGCGATCGTGCATCAGCCGAAGTTCGTGGTCCTGGACGAGCCGATCAGCGGCCTCGACCCTCGGCAGATCGTCGAGATGCGCCACCTGATCCGCGGGCTGGCGGGCGACCATACCGTGCTCATCTCAAGCCATATCCTGTCGGAAATCAGCCAGACCTGCGATCGCTTGCTGGTGATCCGCGACGGTTGCATCGTCGCTGACGACAGCGAGGCGGCCATCGTCAATCGCACCCTCGGAGGCATGCGGCTCTCCTTGCTGGTGGGCGGCCTGCAGCGAGCCGAGTTGAGATCGATGCTCGAGCAACTCGCCGACGTGGAGGTGCTCGAGCTCTCCAGCGACGGGGAGGCGCTGCGCGCCGAACTCCGAACGGCCTCCGATCGGCGAGCCACCATCTCCAGACTGGTCGTCGACGCCGGAGCCGAGCTGCTCGAGCTCGGGCGCAGTGAGCATGAGCTCGAGAGCGTCTTCATGCGGCTCGCCGAAGGGAGCGCGTACGCAGCGCCGAACAGCGGTGGGGTCCACTGATGGCCGCCCTCGCCAACGTCGGGTTGATCGCTGGCCGGGAGCTCCGCGCATATCGGCGCTCGCCGCTCGGAGCCATCGTGGTCTGCGGGATGCTGCTGATGAGCGGGATCCTGTTCTACATCTTCGGGCTGAGCGCGGAGCGCCTGCTCAGCGCGGAGGTGTTGCGGCAGTTCTTCTACAACGCCAGCGGCCCTCTGATGATCGCTTGCCCACTGCTCTCGATGCGCCTCGTGGCCGAGGAGCGGCAGACAGGTACGCTGACGCTGCTCAACACGGCGCCGATCACCGACGCTCAGATCGTGATGGGCAAGTTCCTCTCCGCGCTGTGCGTGATCAGCCTCGCGACGCTGCTCACCGCCTACATGCCGGCGCTGATCTTCGTGAACGGGAAGGTCAGCGTGGGACACATCCTGGTCGGGTACTTGGGCCTGCTGCTACTCGGTGCGGCGTCGATGAGCGTTGGCCTCTTCGCCTCGACTCTCGCCCGTTCACAGGTGGTGGCGGTGGTGATCTGTGCGCTGATCCTGGGGCCGATGGTGACCCTCTGGATGCTCGCGAAGGTCACTGACCCGCCGCTGAACACGTTTCTGGGTGCGCTCTCCTTGCACCACGAAAACTTCAAGCCCTTCATGGACGGAGTGCTGAAGCTGGACGCCGTTGCATATTACCTCGCGGTAACAGGGTTCTTCCTGTTGGCCGCCACGAAGGTGCTGGAAGCGAGGCGCTGGCGATGAGCGATACGACGCAAGACACCAAGCGCCTCGCGCAGTGGTTGCTGCCCGCCTACCTCGTGGGGCTGCTGCTATTGTTGCTGGGTGAGCGCGTTCTGGCCGGGATGGACAGCGGCCGCTGGATGGCGACTGGCCCCGCGCTGGCTCTGATCGGCTTCGGTACTCTGGGGCGCTTCGTCCCCGCCTTCCAGGAGCGAGGCGAGACGCGGGGGATCGCTCGCATCATGCAGGTGCTGGGCCTGATAGCCCTCGCCGGCGTCGCGGCATACTTCGTGAGCACGGACGCTGGCCTCCGCGCGTTCGGCCTGGATACGGGGCCAGCGAAGGATCGCGAGCGCACGGCGGATATCCTGCGCGTGGTCTGGGCCGCGCTGCTGATGCTCGGCACCTTGCCGCAGATCTTCGCCGAGGCGGCCTTGTGGCCCATGCGCCGCTCTCCCCGGAGCGAGCGGCGGCGGGTCCTCGCCGCCGCGACAGCGGGCTTCTCACTCGCAGCGGCGGCGGTCTACTGTAGCCTGTTCGTATTCGCGGCGGGGACGCTGGAGTGGAAGCTCGACTTCTCTTATTTCCGCACGTCACGCCCGAGCGACTCGACCAAGAAGATCGTCGAGAGCCTGGGGGAGCCGGTGCGCGTCGTCGCCTTCTTCCCCGATGTCAACGAGGCACGCAACGAGGTCAAGGGCTACCTGGACGAGCTCGCTCGGGCCAACCCTCGACTCCAGGTGGAAATTCAAGATCGGCTGATGGCGCCGGCGCTCGCTCGGGAGCTGAGGGTCACGCAGGACGGGGTGATCGTGCTCGCCAAGGACAGCGTCAACGAGAGCCTTCGCATCGGCACCGAGATGAGCGGCGCCAAAAAGAAGCTGAAGACGCTGGACAGCGACTTCCAGGAGAAGCTGCTCAAGGTGGTGCGCAAGCGCCGGGTGGCCTACCTGACCGTCGGCCACGGGGAGATCAACGATAAGCCGGTCACGGGTGAAGCGCCCAAGGATCGCTCGGCGTCCATCCTGAAGCGCCAGCTCGAGGCCCAGAACTACCTGGTGAAGACTCTCGGTCTGGCGCAGGGTCTCGGCAGCGAGGTCCCGGGGGACGCGACGCTGGTGATGGTGCTCGGCCCCACGGAGCCCTTCGCGCCCGAGGAGCTGACGACGCTGAAGGCCTACGCGGACCACGGTGGCAAGCTGTTCGTCGCCCTGGATCCCGATGCGGTGTCGCCCACGGCGACCCTGACTGGGGACGACACCCCCGAACAGCCCGATGCCGCGGCGGCGGCGACCCGCGACGGCACGCCTGCTGCGAGCGCCAAGCCTGCCGCGAGCGCCAAGCCTGCCGCGAGCGCCAGGCCTGCTGCGAGCGCCAGGCCTGCTGCGAGCGCCAGGCCTGCT
>JAGQIY010000192.1 GCA_020430865.1 Myxococcales bacterium | reverse complement strand
GCTGCCTTTCGCGCTGCCTTTCGCGCTGCCTTTCGCGCTGCCTTTCGCGCTGCCTTTCGCGCTGCCTTTCGCGCTGCCTTTCGCGCTGCCTTTCGCGCTGCCTTTCGCCCGCGTCTCCTGTGCGATGCGCCTGGTGGTCTCTTCGTCCCGGGGCTAGAACCGCCTGCGTGAGCCTTGGATTCTTGGAGCAGGAGCTGTCCGCTCTCGAGGCGAGGGGTCTGTTGCGGACGCCTCCCAGCGCGGCGCCGGACTGGGGCCTCCTGGACTGCTCGAGCAATGACTACCTTGGCTATGGGCGAGATGTTTCACGTGAAACATCCCTCGGTGCCGGCGCTTCGAGGCTGATTCACGGCACCACCAGCCAGCACCTGGAACTGGAAGCAGAGCTCGCGGACTGGGTTCGTCTGCCAGCGGCCCTGCTGTTCTCATCAGGCTACGCGGCCAACCTCGGCTGCCTCCAGGCGCTGGCTGACAGCGAGGACGTCGTCCTCAGCGACGAACTGAATCACGCGAGCCTGATCGACGGCTGTCGCCTGAGTCGTGCTCGAGTCGTGGTCCTCCCCCACAACTCCCTCGAGGCCCTGGAGCGCGCGCTGGCGCAAGAACGCGGGCGCCGGCGCTGGGTGGTTACCGAGAGCTACTACTCGATGGATGGCGATGGGCCCGACCTCAGCCGCCTCAAGCGCCTGACGGAGGAGCATGGGGCTCACTGGCTGGTGGACGAAGCCCACGCGCTCGGTGTCTTTGGCCCCGAAGGCGGTGGCCGCTGTCGCGAGGCCGGCGTGGAACCCGACGTCCTCGTGGGCACCCTCGGGAAGTCCGTCGCCAGCAGCGGCGCGTTCGTCGCTGGCAGCCAGGCGCTACGTTGGTTCCTCTGGAACCGAGCCCGCAGCCTGGTGTTCTCCACAGGCACCAGTCCCTGGCTGGCGGAGCAAACCCTGCCCCGAGTGCGGGCGGTGAGAGCCGCGGACCCCCTCCGGGCGCGCCTGCAGGCGAATGCCGCACGCTTCGTCGCGCGCCTGAGGGAGGCGGGCCTGCCTCTGCCCGCCGACTACCTGCCGGGGCCCATCGTCCCGGTCGTTCTGGGCTCCGCCGACGCGGCCCAGAAGCTCGCCCAGGAGCTGGTTCAGGCTGGGTACCTCGCACAACCGATTCGTCCTCCCACCGTGCCCGATGGCACCTCCCGCCTGCGCATCACGCTTCGACCCCAGCTGGAAGGCCTGGCGCTGGACAGACTGGCAGAGCTACTGATCGAGGGATGGAAGCGCTGGTCATCCTCGGCACCGGGACCGAGATAGGAAAGACGTACGTCAGCTGTCGAATCGCAGCTGCCTGGCCGGACTGCTGCGCCCTGAAGCCAGTGGAGACGGGTTTCACGTCGAACACCCAAGCCCCTGACGCGAGCGCGCTCAGCGAAGCGGCGAACCATCCGTACCGGGCCCCGCGCTACGGATTCCCCCGGCCCGTGTCGCCGCACCTGGAAGCCCGCCGCCTGTCGTCGCCCATCGATCTGGAGCAGCTGACCGAGTGGGTGGAAGAGACGCGCGCCGCGCTGGGTCGCGAGCGCCTCCTGATTGAAACCGCAGGCGGCGCCTTCTCACCGCTCCACGGCGAACCGCAGCAGACGCCGTGCTTCAACGCCGACCTGGCGGCCAGGCTGAAGGACTCCACCGGCTGCCAGGTGGCGCTCGTGGCCGCGGATCGCCTGGGAGCGCTCCACGAAGTAATCGCCACCCAGCGCGCGCTCGCGGCTCACTCCACCGCGGCAGACTTCATCGTCCTCAGCCAAGCACACGTAGCAGGGGGAGGGGGGGAGAGCAGCAACGCCGAGGAGCTGCGAATCCTCCAGGACCGCCCGGTGTTCGTGCAGGCATACGCTGCTCCCTCACCCCCAACCCTGCTGGAGTACCTGACGAGAGCGTTTCACGGCTGAGCTCGGGCGAAACCCACAATCGTTTCCGCACGGCACCACTCCGGAGTGCCCTACGGCTCCAGCGAGCCCTCGACCACCACGTCGTCCACGACGCTGTGAACCCTCCCAGCCTCCAGCCGAACGATCCGATCGGCGATTCGCGTCGCGATACCGCGCGAGTGGCTGACCATCACCACCACCGCACCTCGCCTCCGTTCCTCGTCCACCAGCTCCAGCAGACGCCCGACGCTCCCGGCGTCCAGCCCAGAAGAGGGCTCGTCCAGCAACAGCAGGCTGGGCTGGTGCACCAGCGCCCGAGCGAGCGCGATGCGCTGACGCTGACCCCGGCTCAGCGTGGACACTGCTCGTTCGCAGAACGCCAGCGCGCCAACCCGCTCGAGGCTGTGCTGGACCCGAGCCCCGCTGCAGCCGTGGAGCGACGCCGCCAGCTGGACGTTCTCCCGACCGCTCAGCTCCCGATAGCAATGGGAGTCGTGAGCCAGCCAGCCCAGCTGGCTGCGTACCGCCGCGGCGTCCTTGAATGGTGGGTATCGCACCTTGCCCCCGGTGGGCTGAATCAGTGTTCCGAGGATGCCAAGCAACGTCGATTTCCCGGCACCGTTCGGCCCCTCGAGCACCGTGACCCGCCCCGAGGGGAACTCCGCGCTCACCCCTCGGAGCGCCAGCGTGGTGCCGAACGTGCGCGTGACTGCCTCGACCTCTACGCGCTCCACCCGGCTCATCTCGGCGCGCATCTTGGCACTCGGCACCGAAAAGGCGCGAACAATCCGCGCTCTGGCCCCGCGATCGCAGCCGCGAAGCCAAGACCCGTGCCCACCAGGAGTCCCATCCGAGAACGCCCGGCCCCGCCCCCCGGCTCACCCTCGCCCGATCCGGCCTCGAAATCCCCGGCGAACCGCGCGGACGGCGCCACCCAGCACCCAAATTCCAGCCCACCGCCATGACACGTCTTCACAGATGCAAGCAGGCTGACCCGCCCGTGCTACGATGCGCACGATGACCACTTCCGCGGTCGCAGCGGACTCTCAATACCTTGAGCGCCTCGTCGATCTGCGGCGGGCGGTGGAGCACGCGTTGGAAGGCAAGCCGCGTGCGGTCGAGCTCGCCCTGGTTGCGCTGCTCGCGCGTGGACACGTGCTGATCGAAGACGTCCCTGGCGTCGGCAAGACCACCCTGGCTCGCGCCATCGCGCGGGCGGTGGGTGGAGAGATGAGTCGGGTCCAGTTCACCAGCGACCTGTTGCCGAGCGACGTGCTGGGAGTCTCCGTCTTCAACCAGCACCAGGGTGACTTCGTGCTCAAGCAGGGGCCGATCTTCAGCAACCTGCTGCTCGCCGACGAGATCAACCGCGCGAGTCCCCGCACCCAGTCGGCGCTGCTCGAGGCCATGAACGAGGGCCAGGTGTCGCTGGATGGCCAGACCATCCCGCTGCCCGACCCGTTTCTCGTCATTGCCACGCAGAATCCGCAGGACTTCACAGGCACCTTTCCGCTTCCGGAGAGCCAGCTCGACCGCTTCATGGTCCGTATTCGCATTGGCTATCCGCCGCCCGAGGTCGAAGCACGACTGATGCTGAACCCGGACGGCGATCGAGTGGACCGCGTGGCTCAGGTGCTGGACCCACAGTCGCTGGTCGAGCTGCAACGGCACGTGATGCGCGTGGACGTCGACAACTCCCTCGCGACCTACCTGCAGGCGCTGATCGCCTCGACCCGCTCAACGCCCACGTTGGCCCTCGGCGCGTCGACTCGCGCCGGCATGAACCTGTCGCGCGCGGCGCGGGCTCGCGCGCTGCTACACGGACGCCGCTACTGCATCGCAGACGACATCTACGAGCTGGCCGTGCCCGTGCTCGCCCACCGCGTGCGCCTCGCTGCACACGCCGAGGGCTACGTCCCCAGCCGTGAAGAGGCAGAGGCTGCGGTGCGTGACGTCGTCGCGCGCGTGCCCACGCCTCTGTGAGGTGACGTGGCAGTCGGCCGGCTGTCTCTCCATCCGAAGGTGCAGCGCTCCCTGCGCCGCCCGCTACCGTCCGACGCTGGGAGGCTGCGGCGTCTCTACGCACGCCTGCGCCCGCCCCGCCGCCTGAAGCTGACCCGCGAAGGAAAGTACTTCATCGGCATCACGTTCGGCGTTGGCTTCGCCGCGATCAACACCGGCAACAACCTGCTCTACCTGCTGCTCGGGATGCTGCTCTCGTTGATCGTGGTCAGCGGCGTGATGAGTGAGCTCAGCCTGCGCTCCCTCACGGTGGTGCGGCGGCTGCCACCGCGGGCTCAGGTCGGGCGCCCACACCTGGTGGAGATCGAGGTCTACAACCACAAGCGCCGCATCCCGAGCTACGCCATCGAGATCGAGGACCTGCGCGCCGGCCAGCCCGCGGACAAGCGCTGCTTCTTCCTCAAGATCAGCCCCCGCTCCGCGCAGGTCGCCGCCTATCGTCGTACCCCCGCCCGACGCGGACGGGATCACCACATTGGTTTCCGCGTGGCAACTCGCTTCCCCTTCGGCTTGTTCGAGAAGTCGCGGGAGCTGGCGGCCGATGGCGAGCTCATCATCTATCCTGCGGTGGACCCGGTGCGCTTGCCGCCCGCCGTGAGCGGCCAGCGCGGCGGAGCAGTGGGTGCGATGACCCGCGGCTCCGGCGACGACATTCTCACCGTACGTCCGATGCGGGAAGGCGACGACCCCCGGGACATCTACTGGCGCAAGAGCGCCAACGCGGGCCAGATGGTGTTGCGCGAGCGCGCCAGAGAGACCCAGCGGAACGTCGAACAGGTACTGGACGTGACCTTCTCGGGCGAGGTACCCGACGACGAGTGGGTGCAGCGCTTCGAGCGTCGCATACGCGACGTGGCCTCGCGTGCCGTCGCCCATCTGAAGCGCGGCGACGCCGTGACCGTGCGCACCACGACGGGGGAGCGCGCGCATGCCAACGGGTCGATCGGCGCTGATCCGATTCTACGCTTCCTGGCGCTCCTCGAGGCCAAGCCGACGCAGCCCGAGCAACGTCCAAGCCGACCCAGCGAGCAGGAGGCGGCATGAGGTTCGGCCTCATCCACCGCATCATGACCGACGCGCTCGCCGCGCTGGGATTGCTCTCGCTGATCACCAGCGGGGAGCTCGGCCGGGCAGTCAGCATCGCGATGCTCGTCGGTCTGCTGGGATCGATGCTGGTGCCCGAGCGCTGGCAGGATCGGACACCCATTCGCCAGCTCGGGGTCGCGGCGCCAATCCTGCTGCTGCTGACCCAGGCGGCGCGTCTGTTCCTTGGCGCGCCCGTGCTCCAGCTGGCGATCGAGTTCGCTGCCGCGCTCCAGATCGTTCGACTCGCGACTCGCCGCGGCGCGGCCCACGACCAGCAGGTCATCGTCCTGGCGCTGCTCCACCTGATCGCAGGCACCGTACTCGGCACTGGTCTGGCGTACGGGTTGTGCTTCCTGGGGTTCCTCGTGGTGGCACCGGGCGCGCTGGTGCTGAGCCACCTGCGGCGGGAGGTCGAGGGCAACTACCGCCAGGGCGCACGAGATCGCACCGGTCTACCAGTCGATGTTCCACGCATCCTGCGTAGCCGACGGGTGATCGGCAAGCAGTTCCTCGTCTTCACCTGCCTGCTGTCGGTGCCGATCTTCATCTTCACCGCGATCATCTTCGTGATGTTCCCCCGGGTGGGGCTCTCACTCCTGCTCCTGAACCACGGCCGCGCCGAGCGCATGATCGGGTTCAGCGATCGCGTGGATCTGGGAGGCGTGGGAAAGCTGCGCAGCGACCCGACCATTGCCATGCGCATCGAGTACGACGGGCTCCCGGCGAACCCACCGCCGCGCCTCGCGCTGTATCTGCGCGGAACCGCTTTTGACAGCTACGACGGGCGCTCCTGGTCGCGCACCCAGGTGCTGCGGGTACCCGCCACCAGGGAAAACGGCAACTACGTGATCAGCCGCGCGCCGGACCCCAGCGACCGCCACCTCACCATCGACCTCGAGCCCATCGACCCGCCGGTGGTCTTCCTCCCCCCCGACGCCGTGGCGCTCCGACTCGCTAGCCGCGGGGAAACGACCGTTGGAGGAACTCCGCTCCTCTTCTCCGGGCCCGAAGGTGAGTTCAAGTACCGCACCCGAGACGAGCGCGGCGTGCGCTACGAGGTCTGGACGCCGACCACCGTCCCGGCTCCGGTACGCGAGCTGGAGAACCCCGAACGCCAGCGCTACCTCACGCTGCCGCCGAACCTCCCCGATCGCGTCGGGCAGCTGGCCAGGGACTGGGTCGGAGCCGAGACGGATCCTGCAAAGCAGGCGAAGATCATCGAGACGAAGCTGCGCACCGAGTACAGCTACGACCTCGCGTCCCCCTCTGGCTCCCGGC